>NZ_RZPH01000379.1:837-5243 GCF_004022825.1 Mesorhizobium sp. M7A.F.Ca.CA.004.04.2.1 | reverse complement strand
GCTTACGCTCCACCATAAAAGCCGCTTTGGGCGGCCGACACGAAACACACAACGATACAAGTATCCGGGCTGCCGCCCGTGGGAGGTTACCATGGCATCCGTTCCCTTCGATCAACTCGATGGCTCCATCTGGATGAACGGCGAATTCGTCCAATGGGGTGACGCCAAGATCCATGTGCTGACGCACGGGCTGCATTACGCCAGCGCCGTTTTCGAGGGAGAACGCGCCTATGGCGGCGAGATCTTCAAGCTCAACGAACACACCGAGCGCCTGCATGAATCGGCACGCCTGCTCGGTTTCAATATCCCCTATACGGTGGCCGAGCTCAACGACGCCTCATCCACGCTTCTCAAGAAGCAGGGTTTCCAGGACGCCTATGTCCGGCCGATTGCCTGGCGCGGCAGTGAGCAGATGGGCGTCTCGGCGCAGAACAACCGCATCAACTGTGCCATCGCCATCTGGCAATGGCCGAGCTATTTCGATCCTGCGCAGAAGCTGAAAGGCATCCGTCTCGATGTGGCGGAATGGCGCCGGCCCGACCCGCGCACCGCGCCTTCCAGGTCGAAGGCAGCCGGCCTCTACATGATCTGCACCATGTCCAAGCACGCCGCCGAGGCCAAGGGCTATGCCGACGCCATGATGCTCGACTGGCGTGGCCAGGTCGCCGAAGCGACCGGAGCCAACATCTTCTTCGTCAAGGAGGGCAAGATCCACACACCCAAGCCTGACTGCTTCCTCGACGGCATCACCCGCCGCACGGTCATTGGGCTGGCCAAGGATCGCGGCCTGGAGGTGATTGAACGCGCCATCCTGCCGGAAGAGCTGGAAAGCTTCGAGCAGTGCTTCCTGACCGGGACGGCGGCGGAAGTGACGCCGGTTTCCGAGATCGGGCCTTACCGATTCGAGGTCGGCGAAATAGCCAAGAATCTTATGAATGACTATTCTGCGGCCGTTCAGCCCAAGCACGCGATCGCCGCAGAATAACGAAAGTCACAGCTTTTTTAGGAAGTAGGGGCGGTTTTCGGGCCGCCCCTTTTATTTCAGCGTTTCTGCATTTGACTTTCGTCCAATTCGGCGTCTCATGATGGTGTCGGCCCGGGAGGCTGACAGCTATGGAGGGACTAATCATATGGACATGAACACGCTTCTTCCGATCATCATACAGGTGATTACTGGCGTCATCGGTGGTCAGGCGGTCGGTGCGGCGCTCAAGACGGCGGCGATGGGTCAGCTTCCCAAAATCCTGGGCGGAGCCATTGGCGGCGTCGGCGGTGCGGCGATCCTCGGCAGCCTGCTGGGTGGCGGTGCGGTCGATCCGGCGGCTGCGGCAGCAGCAACGAGCGGTCTCGGCAGCGCGCTGAACCTGCAGAACATCGTCGGCGGCGCCGGCGGCGGCGCGATCCTGACCGCCATTCTCGGCGCGGTCATGGGCGCCATGAAGAAGTAGGCGGGCCGTTAAGGTCTTTTCAAATGGGCGGCTTCGGCCGCCCATTTCCGTTTTCGGAGCTACCGATGTTCGTCTTGCGAGGGTGGACGCCCTTTGTCCGCGCCTCTACATCACCCGTGAACATCGAAAGGACGATCATGGGTCAGCTCAATGCCGGCATCGTGCCGGTCACACCGTTCCAGCAGAATTGCACCATCCTGTTCGACATGGATGACAAGCATGGCGTCGTCGTCGATCCTGGCGGCGATATCGACAAGGTGCTGGCGGTGCTGAAGGACAATGCGATCTCAGCCGGGGCGATCTGGATAACGCATGGCCACATCGACCATGCCGGCGGCGCAATGGAGTTGAAGGAGGCGCTCGGCGTCGAGATCATCGGTCCGCATGAGGCCGACAAGTCGCTGCTCGACAATCTGGAAAACCAAGGCAAGCGCTACGGCATCGCCGGAGCGCGCAACTGCGTGCCCGACCGGTTCCTGTCCGAAGGCGAGACCGTGTCGTTCGGCGGCCATGTGTTCGAGGTGCTGCACTGCCCCGGCCATGCACCAGGTCACGTCGTATATTACAACCGCGCGGCCAAGTTCGCCCATGTCGGCGACGTGCTGTTCCGCGGCTCGGTCGGCCGCACCGACCTGCCGGGTGGCGACCATGCGGCACTGATCGCTTCGATCAAGGACAAGCTCCTGCCGCTCGGCGACGACATCGGCTTCATCTGCGGCCACGGTCCCGGCGGACGTTTTGGCGAGGAGAGGCGGACCAATCCTTTTCTCGTTTAGAGCAATTCACCATTTCACGGAAACGGCGGGGCCGCTCTAACCCTTTGTTCTGACTCAATTCCCAAGGGAAAACGCTTCGCGCTTTTCCCGGGAAACCGTTTCACACTTTTCCTGGAATTGCTGTAGGGCGTGCCGATATTCGCCTGCCCCAATCCTGTGATGCTCCAAACAGAAAAGCGCTGGCCTTGCGGTCAGCGCTTTTCTGTTGGGGCAGGGAGGCCCTGGTTTAGTTCGCCGTGCAGAAATGCTGTTCGCCGTCATTACCGGTGAACGTGCCGGTGCGGGAATTGAAGGTGCGGTAGCGGTCCGAGCAGTATTCGTACCAATCACGCGTCCACGGCTCGGCATAACGATCAGCGTAGACCACCCGCGGCTCCGCATAGTAGCGGCGGACCGGGGCCGGGCGCACCACCACGTCACGATCGTAGTAACCGTCATCGTAGTAGCGGTCAGCGTCGGGCGGCGGGCGGTCATTGGCCAATGCGCCGCCGATCAGCGCACCGGCCGCGAGGCCGAGCACGCCGGCGGCAATGGCATCGCCGTTGCCATGATGGCCATGATGGCGGCGCCAATCACGTGCGTTGGCGGCGGGCAAGGCCGAAAGCGTGGTGGCGACCACGGCAGCGGCCAGGACGGCGGTCTTGAAAATTCGGTTCATCTCGGTCTCCTTCGTGCCGGCCCGTGTAGTTTCGGGGATGCGGTCCGGCTTTACCAAAGACTAATATGCAACCGTGGCTGAACGGGGGCTGAACGGATTTCGACGAATTTATTCACACCAGGCGTCAAAGGTCACACGCCTCCAGGGAGCGAAAACCATCGCCGGTCCAAGCCGGCTCAGCCGACCGACAGATTGACGGCCTTGGGTCCCTTGCCGCGCTTGTCCGGCTCGGTGTCGAACGACACTTTCTGGCCATCCTCCAGGCCGGGAAGGCCGGACGCCTGCACGGCTGAAATATGGACGAAAACATCCTTCGCGCCATCATCGGGCGTGATGAAGCCGAAGCCCTTGGCATGGTTGAAGAATTTGACGGTGCCGGTCTGCGGCATGGGAAGCTCCTTTGTCCCATAAACTCCAGTCTCGGGCCGGCAAATGCCCGAGTGGAAATTTGTCCTTTATTTTAGCGTCATCGGCAAGAGAAAGTTTTGCGGGCGTCTAAAGCACGTTGCGGCACGCTTTGGGTCTTTGTTTTATGCAAGTCGTAGCCCAGAACCTGGCGGCTTGGGCGACATCACCGGCCCGCGCCTTCGATAAGGAAAAGGCGCGACGAAGATCGCCGCGCCTTTCAAAATTCAGATCCCTCTCCAGGCCAGGTGCAGGCATGGAGCCTCCGTCGCACGTCCGAGTGACATGCGGCGCGCCGATGGCTCAGGCTGCGCGGAGGTTGACGGCCTTGGGGCCCTTGCCCATGCGGTCCGGCTCGACGTCGAAGGTGACCTTCTGGCCGTCAACGAGCGTGCGCAAGCCGGAGGCTTCGATCGCGGAGATATGGACGAACACATCCTTGGCGCCACCATCGGGCGTGATGAAACCGAAGCCTTTGGTCGCGTTGAAGAATTTAACGGTGCCGGTCTGGGCCATTGGGGAAACTCCTTCACCCGTTCAGTCTTTGGTGGTCCCGCCCGCCGCCTGGCGCAAAGGGCAGTTCCCGGTGGTTGCTTCGGCAGTCATGCATTGGCGCATGGTCAAACCCCCCGCCGAAAACGGGGCCGTCAGAGATTCACAGTATCGGGGAAAGGTCGTCCAAAACGTTCCGCTCTCCGGGTCGCAAATGCCCGAACACGGAATTTATCGCACGGAAACGTGATGGTTGCAAGATACCGCCGCGGGCCGCCGTACTGGCGCATCCCGACGCATCAATCGACTGACCTGAGCATCGATGGGCTCGGCATAGGCTTGCTTGCCGGCCGGGTCATCGGCCAGAGCCGGGCCACGAATGGGCCAGACATCGCGGCGCGCTGACCTCCCTTTCGGTCCAGGCGCCGTTGTCGGTTGCCGAGCTCAAACGGGGGTTGCATTTGGCAAGGGAATGGCGAGGATCGGTAACCGGGGACCGATCGTGGGAGATCATCATGAAATTTCTGGCGGCAATCTTTTCGCGGCAGGGTTTTGTCATCCTGTTGCTGTCGGCAGTTCTTGCCGCCTGCACTGTTGTCGTCGATGAGGGACCAGGGCCACGCCCGC
>NZ_RZPH01000379.1:0-827 GCF_004022825.1 Mesorhizobium sp. M7A.F.Ca.CA.004.04.2.1 | reverse complement strand
CCGCGATAGCGGCGGTGGCGGTGGCGGTGGCGAGCAGACGTTCTGCACCCGCGAATATGCTCCGGTCTGCGGCCGCCGGCATGGCGAGATGCGTACCTTCCCCAATTCCTGCGAAGCCCGCGCCGCGGACTATCGCGTCGTTGGCGACGGGCCGTGCTGAGAACGCTGCGCCTTGTTGAGGACGACAGGCGTCAAGCCGTCGGCTCCACCTGGCGACAGTAGGCGATGAACTCGGACGCAGGCATGGGTCTGGCGAAAAGCCAGCCCTGGCCGTAGTCGACGTCGCGCTCGGCGAGATAGTCGGCCTGCGCCTGCGTTTCCACGCCCTCGGCAACGATCTTCAGCTTCAGTGTCTTGGCCATGTCGATGATATGCGGGGTGACGGAACTGGTGGCGGAATTCGTGCTGATCGTATCGATGAACGATTTGTCGATCTTGAGCGCATCGAGCGGCAGCCCCTCGAGATAGGACAGGCTGGAATAGCCGGTGCCGAAGTCGTCGATTGCCACTGCGTGCCCCAGTTCGCGGGCACGAATGAGCGTCGAACGCGCCGAGTTGATATCGACGAAACCTCGCTCCGTGGCCTCGAGCCAGATTTGCTGGGGCCGGATTCCGGTGTGCTGCAACGCCTTTTCGATAATAGGCAGGACCCGCGCGGTGCCGACATCGGTTGCGCTGAGATTGATGGCGATGTGAAGCGAGCGATCGGCGACCAGGAGCTTGTTCAGGTCGAACACAACCATCGCAATGACCTGATCGGTGATCGCCGTGATCAGGCCGCTCTCTTCCGCCAGCGGAATGAAAAGATCGGGCCGGACCAGGGAGCC
>NZ_RZPH01000378.1:0-5243 GCF_004022825.1 Mesorhizobium sp. M7A.F.Ca.CA.004.04.2.1 | reverse complement strand
ATATTGGAACCGACCGCAAGAGCGCTGAGACCAACCAGCACCGCCTTGCGGTTCAAGCGGCCGATGAGAACATTGCTCAACATGGCCGTCACGGCGCCGACGGAAGCGGTGGCGGTGACGACCTGGCCGGCCGTCCCCTCGCTGATGCCGAGATCGCGTGCCATTGGCGTCAGCAGACCTGCGGGCAGGAATTCGGCCGACACCAGGGCAAAGCTGGTGGCCGCCAATGAAATGACCGCGAACCAGGTGGCTGAACTCCACGCGGCTGGTGCATCGGCATCAAGGCCAATCGCGGCGTCTTCAATCTGTAATGTTGTGTCAGTCACGGAAAGATCTCCAAAGTTTGGAGGTCTTAAATAGGCGAGTCCGCTCGGATGATATGTATCTTAGAATCCGAAATTCATATCCATTCGTCCGGGAATTGTGCGGCGCACAACGCCCGGCGAGACATTGGTGATGCGCTTGAACGCGCGCGCGAAGGATGCCTCGGAATCATAGCCCAAACGGGTAGCGACTTCGGCAACCGACAAGCCGTTTTGGCCCAGCAATTCGCGGGCAAGCTGCATACGCAGGCGGGCGAGATAGTGTGCGGCACCCTCCCCCAATACCGCACTGAAACGCTCGGCGAAAATCGAACGCGATTGGCCTGCCACGCCGGCCAGGCTTCCCAGCGTCCAGTTGTGGCCGGGGTCGCGGTGCATGGCCGCCAAAGCGCGGCCTATATGGGGGTCGCGGATGGCTGCGAGCCAACCGGTGGTCGAGGCTCCGTTGCAATTGACCCAGCAGCGTATGAGCCGGGCCGTCAGCAAGTCGGCCATACGCGACAGAATCGTGGCGCTGCCCATCTGCGGTTGCGAGGCCTCCACCGTCATGGCCGCCAGCAAAGGACCGACGACCGGGTCATTGCCGGCCACGTCGCAACCCTTGATGACGGGCGGCATCAACGTTATCAATGGGTTGAGCGCATAGGAGTCCAAGGCCATGGAGCCGCAGAAAAGGGTGCTCGTGGCGCCCGTTCCTTGCCGTACCACTTCGCAGACGTTGCCCCCCAACTTGATCACCTGGCAACCTTCGAGCGAGTCCCCTGCAACGTCCGGCGCGCTCGCCAGCCGATGGGCGATGCCTTGCGGCAGCAGCACCAGATCGCCATCGCGCAACTCCTGCCAGCCTTGCGATTCAGTATGAATCCAGCACGGGCCCTGGCCGACAAAGTGAAACCGAAGCAGCTGTTGTTGCGGAAAGTCTATGCTCCATGGGTGCCGGAGCTCGCAGCGGCCATAGTTGACACCACTCAAGCGAAAGTCTTGCAGAACTTCGCTGAGCGCATCCATCGGGATATGTGGCGTCGAAGACGGACGGGACGAATAGTCAGGCATATACCTGATATAGATGCCGAACGTCCGGCAGGCAAGCGGGGACCGTTGTTCCACCAGGTGAATCGTTGCAGCGGCGCCCTACCCTTCCCGGCAGATTTCTCGCCTTGCCTCCCACTCCAACTGCATGCAAGGAGTTTCTGCTAGACACAGGGACAAGAGGCATGGCGGCGGAAGCATCGGGCAGTGATCTGGTTCAGGTGGTGGCACTGCTTGCTGCCGGCGTCGTTGCCGTTCCGATCTTCAAGCGCATGGGCCTTGGCTCGATCCTCGGCTATCTGGCCGCCGGCGTGGTGATCGGTCCGTTCGGCTTCGGCGTCTTTTCCGAATCGGAAGCCATTCTTCATGTCGCCGAGCTCGGTGTGGTGATGTTCCTGTTCATCATCGGGCTGGAAATGCAGCCGTCGCGGCTGTGGGGCCTGCGCCGTGAGATCTTCGGCCTCGGCGCGCTGCAGGTCGGCGTCTGCGCGCTTCTGCTGACCGGTGTCGGCATGGCTGGAGGGTTTCCGATCGCGCAATCCTTCGTCGCCGGCGCCGGCTTCGTGCTGACCTCGACGGCGATCGTCATGCAACTCCTGGAGGAACGCGGTGAAATCGCCGCACCGAAAGGCCAGCGCATCGTATCGGTCCTGCTGCTCGAGGATCTTGCCATCGTGCCGCTGCTGGCCCTGATCGCGTTCCTGGCGCCCGGCGGTACCGACACCAGCCTGATGGAGCGGCTGACCGAAATCGGCATCGGCCTTGCCGCGATCATCGGCCTGGTGGTGGCCGGCCGTTATCTGCTCAACCCGTTCTTCCGCATCCTGGCGGATGCCCGTGCCCGCGAGGTGATGACGGCGGCGGCACTTCTGGTCGTCCTTGGCTCCGCCCTCGCCATGCAGCTCAGCGGCCTGTCGATGGCGATGGGTGCCTTCCTGGCCGGCGTGCTTTTGTCTGAATCGACCTTCCGCCACCAACTCGAAGCCGACATCGAACCCTTCCGCGGCATCCTGCTTGGCCTGTTCTTTCTCGCGGTAGGCATGTCGCTCGACCTGCATGTGGTCGCGGCGAACTGGCGGCTGATCGCCATCTATGTCGTCGCCTACATGGTGATGAAGGCATTCGGTATCTACATCGTCGCCCGCATCCTGAAATCAGGTCACCGCGAAGCCCTGGAGCGCGCGGTCTTCATGGCACAAGGCGGCGAATTCGCCTTTGTCCTTTACTCGGCGGCCGCGGCGGTCGGCATCATCGATGGCCAGGCCAACGCGACGCTGACGGCGATCGTCATCATCTCCATGGTGCTGACGCCGCTGGCCATCATCGCCTTGCGCTATCTGACGCCGCGTGACGAGCAGTCGCTCGACGGGGTCGATGTCGCCGATGGCCTGACCGGCAGCGTGCTGGTCATTGGTTTCGGCCGCTTCGGCCAGATCGCGAGCCAGCCGCTGCTGCTGCGCGGCATCGACGTCTCGATCATCGACAATGACGTCGAGATGATCCAGGCGGCGGCCGATTTCGGCTTCAAGGTCTATTATGGCGACGGCACGCGACTGGACATCCTGCATGCCGCCGGCGCCGGCCGTGCGCGCGCCGTGCTGATCTGCGTCGACAAGGCCGATGTGGCTGTTCGCATCGCCCAGTTGATCAAGGCTGAGTTTCCTTTGCTCACCGTGCTGGCCCGCGCTTTCGATCGTGGTACCGCGCTGCAGCTCATTCGCGCCGGCGTCGACTACCAGCTGCGTGAAACCTTCGAATCCGCACTTGTTTTCGGCGGCTCGGCCCTGGAATCGCTGGGCGTCGATCCCGAAGACGTGGCTGAAACGATCGAAGACGTCAGGCGCCGCGACACCGACCGCTTCGAAACCCAGCTTGCCGAAGGCATTCGCGCCGGACAGCGCTTCCTGAGAGGCAATATCGGTACGCCGATTCCGACACCGCTCTCCACGCCGCGCCGGCCTGGTCAGGCACTCAATGAAGAAACCGCGGGTGTGCTGCACAAGTCCGAACCCGCCGATTGAGCAAGGAATTAGGCATGGAATTGGACAGCAGGGCCCTGTCGGTCACCAAATTCTGGCGCGATGCCGGCGAGGATGCCTGGTTCGAGAAGAACGAAGCATTCGATGCCGAGTTCCGCGACCGCTTTCTCGGCCTGCACTACGCCGCCGCGCGGCGTGAATGCGACGACTGGCTGGAACATGCCGAAGGCGCGCTGGCGCTGATGATCCTGCTCGACCAGTTTCCGCGGAACTGTTTTCGCGGCACCGGCCATATGTACGCGACCGATCCGCTCGCCAGATATTTCGCGGAGAGGGCGATCGCGGCTGGTCATGACCTGGCACTCGAGGAAGAACTCCGCGTTTTCCTCTACCTGCCTTACGAGCATTCGGAACTGCTGGCCGACCAGGACATTTCGGTCGAACTGACGCAGGCCTGGGCCGAGCCATACCTGAAGTACGCTGTCGAACACCGCGATATCATTCAGAATTTCGGCCGTTTTCCGCACCGAAACAAGATGCTTGGCCGCGAAACCACCCCGCAGGAGCAGACGTTCCTGGATGGCGGCGGCTTCTCCGGTTAAAGACCCCGCTCCAAGGTGTGTTGAGATTCAGGTCAGGCCGAGTCGAAAACGGTGGGTTCCGAGAACCGGAGCGGAGCGTACATTTGGGTACGTGAGCACCGGAAGCGCAGGAACTCGCCGTTTGCAGGCCGGCATCACCTGAATATCAACGCACCTAGGCCAACCACCAATCCCGGCCGGAGGACAATCGCTCGATGCCTGAAGTATCGACGGCGACCAGGCGGTCGGTGATGCTGCGACCGCTGACAACCAGGCCGGGCGCGATCTCGGCCAGCGGCGCCAGCACGAAGGCGCGCTCCAGCATGCGCGGATGCGGCACCTCCAGTCCGGTCTCGTGGATGACGCGGTCCCCGAACACCAGAATGTCGATATCGATCAGCCGCGGCCCCCAGCGCTCCTCCCGCACCCGCTTCAGCTTGCGCTCCGCATCGAGGCAGAGGTCGAGCAAGGCACGCGGTGCAAGCACGGTGGAAATCTCGGCGGCCGCATTGAGAAAATCGGGCTGATCGAGCTTGCCCCAGGGCGGCGTGCGATAAAGCGAGGAGACGCCGGTGACACGCGTATCCGCGTCGGCATCCAGCATGCGCAGCGCCGCGCCCATGGATTTCGCCGGATCGCCAAGATTGCCGCCAAGGCTGAGATAAACGGTACTATTCGGGCCAGACAACGGTCACCTCGACATAATCGAGCACGCCAGGCACCGGTGCGTTCGGCTTGCGCACCGTGATCTCGGCTTTCTTAATCTGCGGAAAACGCGCCGTCAGCGCACGGGCCACTTCGAGCGCCAGCGACTCGATGAGAAAACGGCGCTGCCCGGTGATGATCTTCTCAATGACGGTGAATGCAATGCCGTAGTGGACTGTATCCTCGATCGAATCCTCGGCAAGCGCGCGGCCTGGATCGACGGTGAGAACAGCATCGACATAGAAGCGCTGGCCGAGCCTTTCCTCCTCGTCCAGCACGCCGTGCCGGGCAAAGAAAGCGCAGTTCTTCATGCGGATGACATACATCGCTCAGTTTCTCGCCTGGTCCGTCCGACGCGCCAGCATAGCATCCGCGAGCGCCAAAGCGTCCACGTTGAATGCGACATCGTGGACGCGAAACAGATCGGCGCCCTGGAGCCTCAATATAACGCTGGTCGCCGCTGTTCCGACCCCTCTGTCGGCGGCATCACGGCCGGTGACCGTGCCGATGAAGCGTTTTCGCGACGTACCGGCCATCAGCGGCAGGCCGAGGGCATGCAATTCCGAAAAGCGTGCCATCAGGTCGAGATTTTCCTCCGCCGTCTCCTTGGCGAATCCGAAACCGGG
>NZ_RZPH01000377.1:0-5246 GCF_004022825.1 Mesorhizobium sp. M7A.F.Ca.CA.004.04.2.1 | reverse complement strand
TCCGTGGTGATTTGGCCGGTCGGCTTGCAGCCACGTTAAACAACTTGCTAAAGGGCCGTTTGCATCCTGTAACCGGCTTTGCGACCGCAAT
Organism: Mesorhizobium sp. M7A.F.Ca.CA.004.04.2.1; assembly: GCF_004022825.1. NCBI lineage: Bacteria > Pseudomonadati > Pseudomonadota > Alphaproteobacteria > Hyphomicrobiales > Phyllobacteriaceae > Mesorhizobium > Mesorhizobium sp. M7A.F.Ca.CA.004.04.2.1. The sequence continues at coordinate 5,155 of NZ_RZPH01000377.1, read as the reverse complement.
GCCGGTTTTTTGTTGTCCGCGCCGGCCGGACACCCGTATCGGCATCGACTTTCGACAAACGCGATGCGTGGGCTCAAAGTGTGAGATGGATGTCATGGCCGTTCTGCGTGCCCGCAAAACCAACAACGAGGTCGACCAGCCGTCGAGCCCGGTTTTGCGTTTTGGATCCGACAAGCCGCTCAAGCTGGACGCCGGCACGCTGCTTTCACCGTTCCAGATCGCCTACCAGACCTACGGCACGCTGAACGATGCCCGCTCCAACGCCATCCTCGTCTGCCATGCACTGACCGGAGACCAGCACGTCGCCAGCACCAATCCGGTGACCGGCAAGCCTGGCTGGTGGGAAGTGCTGATCGGCCCCGGCAAGATCATCGACACCAATCGCTTCTTCGTCATCTGCTCCAATGTCATCGGCGGTTGCCTTGGGTCCACCGGTCCGGCCTCGACCAATCCCGCCACCGGCAAGCCCTATGGGCTTGACCTGCCCATTATCACCATTCGCGACATGGTGCGGGCGCAGCAGATGCTGATCGACCATTTCGGCATCGAAAAACTGTTTTGCGTGCTCGGCGGCTCGATGGGCGGCATGCAGGTGCTGGAATGGGCGTCGAGCTATCCGGAGCGCGTCTTCTCGGCGCTGCCGATCGCCACCGGCGCGCGCCATTCCTCGCAGAACATCGCCTTTCATGAGGTTGGCCGCCAGGCTGTCATGGCCGATCCGGACTGGCATGGCGGCAAATATTTCGAGCACGGCAAACGCCCGGAAAAGGGCCTGGCGGTAGCGCGCATGGCCGCCCACATCACTTACCTGTCGGAAGCCGCCCTGCACCGCAAGTTCGGCCGCAATCTGCAGGATCGCGAAGCGCTGACCTTCGGCTTTGACGCCGACTTCCAGATCGAAAGCTATCTGCGCCACCAGGGCATGACCTTCGTCGATCGCTTCGACGCCAATTCCTACCTCTACATGACGCGGTCGATGGACTATTTCGACCTTGCCGCCGACCATGGCGGCCGGCTGGCCGATGCTTTCGCCGGCACGAAAACCCGCTTCTGCCTGGTGTCGTTCACCTCGGACTGGCTTTTTCCGACCGAGGAGAGCCGCTCGATCGTGCATGCGCTCAACGCCGCCGGAGCATCGGTATCCTTCGTCGAGATCGAGACCGACCGCGGCCACGACGCATTCCTGCTCGACGAGCCGGAACTGTTTGCCGCCATCAACGGCTTCATCGGCTCGGCCGCCAGGGCGAGAGGGCTGGGCCTATGAGCGTCAACCGCGACCAGCGCGTCGACCTTGAAGTCGTCGCCAACCTCATCCCACCACAGTCGCGCGTGCTCGATGTCGGCTCGGGCGACGGCTCGCTGCTCGAATTGCTGCAGGACAGCAAGCAGGTCGACGGCCGTGGGCTCGAGCTGTCGCAGCGCGGCGTCAACGAATGCGTGGCGCGCGGCCTCTCGGTCATCCAAGGCGACGCCGACAAGGATCTCGAATTCTATCCCGATAAGGGCTTTGACTTCGTCGTCCTCTCGCAGACGCTGCAGGCCACCCGCAACCCGAAGCTGGTGCTCGACGAACTGCTCAGGATCGGCAATCGCGCCATCGTCTCCTTCCCCAATTTCGGCCATTGGCGTGTGCGTCTGTCACTGTTCGTCAACGGCCGCATGCCGGTGACCAAGGACCTGCCCTATTCCTGGTACGACACGCCCAACATCCACTTCTGCACCATCCGCGACTTCGTCAATCTGTGCGACGAGCTCGGCGCGACAGTCGAGAAGGCAACCGCTCTCGACGCCAACGGCCAGAAGATCGGCCTGTCGATGCCGTGGTGGTTCTGGAACTTCTTCGGCCAGCAGGCAGTGTTCTTGCTGAAACGGCAGTAGCCGCAAGCTATTCGAGGATGTCCGTGGCCTTGTGCGGATGTTCGACGCCGTCAGCAAACACCACGTCGGCCTCCGAATTGTCCGTGCGCAGCGCCAGAATCGCTTGATAGGCGGGCGAATTGTACCAGCCATGCACATGCTGCCTGTCGGGAAATTCGATGATAATCAGATGACCCGGCCAGTTGTTCTCGATCACCTCGACATCGCCGCCATGGACCAGAAAACGGCCGCCGAAAGGTTCCAGCGTGGCATCGATCTTGTGCAGGTATTCGACGATCTGCGGGCCCATCGTGGCTTGGCGCATATGGGCGACGGCGTAAGCGGTCATAAGTGCACTCCCTTTCAATCGAAGCCGATTGCCGGCTCCGCAGGCACAGATTGCCAAGGGTCGTGACAGAATTCGATTACCCCAAAAGTAATAAGAATGAGATGAGGCGATCGTGACGAATCGGCCTGCGTGATCCTGAGGCGGTTTCCAGTCTCCGGCCCTCAGGGTGTTGCCGTTGAGACGCAAGGTTGCGAATTCGTGGTTGCGGACGGATTGAACTCTGCAACCAGATGATGACACGGGAGCATGTTTTTCGTAGCGTCATGCCGGACGCGATGCCGAGCGAAGCACGGAGCGGGGAACCTGACCTATTCGATCGTTGTCGAAATGGAAAACGCCAAGTCCATCAATGAAGATGAGATCGGCGTTTCGTTCAGTGCTTTGGCACGGGAAATAGAAGCCGTGACGACAACCGGTCAATACATAAAACCGGAGGTCATCGTCGTTCACAGCGGACCAGATACCGACACACCGCTTCTGCGGCATCGTCTCACCGAAATTGTTCCGCAACTTGGCATGGTAGCAAACACGATCTTCAGCGCCTGCACAGGCGGCCGGTACTATGAGGTCAAGAACGCAGGCGCCGCGTTGGCCAAGGGCGACATCGTCATTTTCTGCGATTCCGATACAGTGATCGAAGACGGCTGGCTGTCGGCACTTCTCAAACCGCTCCAGGATCCGAAGACGATCGCCGTGAACGGTTACACCTATCTCGGCTGTGACGATTTCGCGTCGCGGACCTTTGCGCTTCTGTGGTTCTTCCCGCTGCGTGATGGTGATCGACGCTTTGCCTCCAAGCGCGCGATGAACGCTAACAATTGCGCCTTCCGCAGAAGCTGGTTAGCCGGCCATCCCTTTCCGGCCAGCAATGGATTCAAGGTTTCTTGCACGTTGCTCACCAGCCAGTTACGAGCAAGCGGGCATGATTTTGTCAGAGTCGATGCCCGGGCCAGCCATTATCCCCCGCGCGGTTGGCGCTTTTTCTTTTGGCGTGCCCTGGTCACCGGGCGCGATGCGGACCGGAAATATGTGGCACTGGCATCGCCATCCCAAGCCGCGCGAGTGCTGAAGGCGACAAGACGTTGGTTTTCGACATCCTGGAAAGTGGGTGGGCGTATTCTGACGCATGCAACTCGGCTCGGAATGCCGGCATGGCAGATCCCGTTTGCACTGATCGTCGGATTGGCCTTTTGCGCGCTGGTTTTTTGTGCACAAGCGGCCATGGCCCTTGGGCTGGTTCGGGACGAGGTTGAAAACGTGCCCCTCTACGTGGGACATAGCTGAAGCACTATGGTCAAAATGGGCAAAACCATCGAACCGACACCTCTCATCACGGTCATTACGCCGACCCACAACCGACGCGAAACGGTGTTGCGCGCCGTGGAAAGCGTACTCTCCCAGAGCATGTCGAGGCTTGAGCACATTGTCGTCGACGATGGTTCGACCGATGGAACCGAAGCGGCGCTGGCCCGCATCCAGGACCCGCGGCTGATCTATGTCGGGGCGAAATGGCGAGGCGCCAACGCAGCCAGGAATGCCGGCATCGAGCGCGCGCGGGCACCGTTGGTGACGTTCCTCGATTCCGACGACATCTATATGCCGCACCGGCTTGAACGAACCCTGACCTGGTTCGAGGAAAATCCTGCACTGCAAGTGCTGATCAGTTCGTTCGTGTCCCTGAAAGGCAATCGCATCACAAACTGCGTCAACCCCGAGGCGTTCGTGAGCCCCGCAATGCTGGAGCGGACGCTGGTTGGGCAGACCATCTTCATTGCCGGCTCCGCGATCACGGCTCGCCGCGAAGCCTTGCTGGCCATCGGCGGCTACGACAGCGACATCACCCGCATGCAGGATCGCGAATTGCTGCTGCGCCTTGCGCGGCGCTTCGGTGCGCAGTTGTCCAGGGATCTGGACTGGACGAAATACAATTCGGAGAACTCGATTTCCGGCCGCCGTGACGGCTATGTCGAGGCCTATGCGAACCTGATGGGCAAACATCCGCATATTGCCCATGCCTACCCGCACATTCCGCCTTACATGATCTCGCGGCAACTCATCGCCGACATCCTGCGAGGCAGGATACCGGAGGCATTTCAGGGCTACATGGCCAACCGTTCATCCAAAACGCTTGGCTATTCGCTGCCGGAATTGATGCAAGGCTATGTCCATGGCCGGCGCTGGCGCCGCGATCTCTCCAACGAGTTTCGCAATCAATTTGGTGCCCGGCCCGCTTAAGCCGAGAGGGATTCCGGGAAATTGTGGAACGGTTTTCCCTCCGGATCGCGTTAACCCCTCTGTCGAGAGCTCAACGGTCAAGTTCGGGAAAATACGGATCCGATAGAAACCGCCTGTCCCGTTCGCCTTGTAGGCAGTCTATCGGCGTCGCCGCGTCGACGGGGATGCTTCTCACCTCGTCCTGAATGCCGCTCACTTCCAGGAGCAGCTTGCGCCGGATGGCTGTCGAAAACTCGGCGGCGGCATAGATAGGCAGCACGAAGGAACCGGGTCCGCCGATCACGCACTGCGCATAATACTGGTCGAGATGGCTGAAGGTGGGCGACGGGCTGATCAGGATCGGCAGGCCATTGACGACGATGCCTTTGGCAGTCGCCGCATCACGCGTCGCGGTGACCGGCGGCCCGATATTGTTCGGTCCGTCGCCCGAAATATCGATGACGCTGCGTTCGCCCTGGAAAGACGTGCGGTCGAAAAGCTCGGTGCCGAAGGCCAGCGCGCCGGAAATCGAAGTGCCGCGAAAGCTGCGGAACGGGCGAGCCGCGACCTTGTCGGCAAAGCTGTTCGCGCTCTCGGCACTATCGATGATCTGCCAGCCGATGACCGCGTCGTCGCGGACCGTGCCGGCCCATTCGAAATAGGTCAGCGCTATGCGGCCCGTGGCGCCAGCGCGGACAGCCTTGATGAAGTCGGGATGCCGCAGCGCCTCGACAT
>NZ_RZPH01000376.1:0-5247 GCF_004022825.1 Mesorhizobium sp. M7A.F.Ca.CA.004.04.2.1 | reverse complement strand
GATGAAAGGTGCATTGCCGCCGGTTTCAAGGCTGACCTTCTTGATCTGGTCAGAGCACTGACGCATCAGCAGCCGTCCGGCCTCGTTCGAACCGGTAAAGCTGATCTTTTGAATCTTGGAATTGGTGCAGAGTTCACGGCCCACGCGATCACCTTCGGACGCATAGATCCAGGTTGACCACGCCATCGGGAAAGCCGGCCTGATGGCGAGAGCAAACATTGCACCTAGCCACGCCACGATAAGATCGAGCGCGGCTTCGTTGCGTGCGGGTCTGTGGTCAGTGGAGGGCGGAGGAAAAGCGCTCGGCGTGCTCGCCCTCGCGATACCACTGGTTCGCGCCGGCAAGCGCCAGTTTCTGAGGCAAATCGCCGAACAGCTGGTAGAGCCTTACTCTCAGGGCTTGGCATCTATGTCGCCTACGACCGCCACATGCAGCCCGTCGCGTGCGAAAGCGGCTTTGTGGAAGGCGCTTAGATCGGAGGGCGTTACGCTAGTCAGGCTCCCTTGGGCGGTCTCGAATACGGATGCGTGCCGTAGATTCCGCGCCGCCAGGCCAGCTCGGCGATCGCATGAGGTTCCGCGCTCATTGGCAATGATTTCGGAGAGAAGCTGGGCGCGTATGCGGTCGAAAAGTGCTGGTGTAGCCGGCTGCGGGTCCCGCCACCGAGAATGTCGGCCAGCAGTCGAGCGCCGCGGCCTCGCACCAGGGACCGCCCATGAATGACTCATGCGAGGCGTCTCAAGGCTGTCCGCGATCCAGCGCCAGATCTCCGCCTCGCCCGAGGGGCGCAGAGCTGGCCGGTTGTGCAGGAGCCGTAGGCAATATCCGCCTTCCTCGTTCGGATGGGTAACGCTTGCGATACGGAGTCTTGACTTTGGCAGTCGCTCTGTGACATTACCTATATAAAGTTCTAAAGAAGGCGATATGGATCATGCATAGGTCACAGAGACCCGAATGAAGGCAACGTATAAACGCACCTATTCGCGCTACGCGATGGAAGCGCTTGGCCTTTTCGGTAAGACCATCCGGCTTGGCCGGATGCAGCACCGGTTAACCGCACAGGAGTTAGCCGAGAGAATCGGTGTTTCACGCAGCACCCTGCAGCGCATCGAGAAGGGCGATCCCAAAGTCGAAATCGGACTGATGTTCGAAGCTGCTGCCATTGTCGGTGTGAAGCTGTTCGATGCCGACGGCAAGGGCATCACAGCCCTCACAGGCCGCATGGACGATCGCATCGCGCTGCTGCCGAAGCACGTCTACAAGGCCAGCAAGCAGATCGTCGATGAGTTCTAAGGTCCCCAAGTACGACGAAGCCTATGTCTGGGTCTGGCTGCCGGGCGAGACCGCGCCGGTTGTCGCCGGGCGGCTATATGCCCATGACGGACTCGTCAGCTTCAACTATGGCAGGAGCTTTCGTGAACTGGGCAGCGCGATCCCGCTTTATCTCCCGGAACTGCCCCTGAAGGCAGGCGAATTGCCTTTGCTTCCTGGCCTAACCATGCCGGGATGCATCCGCGATGCTGCCCCTGATGCCTGGGGACGACGGGTTATCCTAAACCGCAAATTCGGTGTGAAGGGCGATGAAATCGCGCGGCTCGATATTTCAGAACTGACGTTCTTGCTGGAATCAGGCTCGGACCGCATCGGCGCGCTCGATTTTCAGTTTTCGCCCACGCATTACGAGCCGCGCGCACTGGCCAATGCCACTCTCGAAGAGCTTGTCCAATCGGCGGAGCGGGTAGAGAAAGGTATTCCGCTCACCCCCGAATTAGATCAGGCGCTGCATCACGGCAGCTCGATCGGCGGCGCAAGGCCAAAGGCGCTGATCGAGGATGACGCCGTCAAGCATGTCGCGAAATTTTCCTCGTCTGCCGACCTTTACAGCGTCGTCAAAGGAGAATTCATAGCCATGCGGCTTGCCGCCTTGTGCGGCATCAGAGCGGCATCCGTCTCGCTCGTTCGCGCCGCAGGCAACGACGTGTTGCTCGTCGAGCGATTCGACCGGATCAAGGTCACGGGCGGCTGGCAACGCAAATCCATGGTCTCAGCGCTGACGATGCTCGCGCTCGATGAGATGATGGCGCGTTACGCCAGCTACCAGGATTTGGCGGAGATCATTCGCCACCGATTCACCGCGCCGTCGGAAACTCTGCGCGAGTTGTTCAGCCGCATTGTCTTCAACATACTTTGCGGCAACACCGACGATCATGCCCGCAACCATGCGGCATTCTGGGACGGGGCTAAGCTCACCCTCACGCCTGCGTACGATATTTGTCCGCAGGCCCGCAGTGGCCAGGAGGCCAGCCAGGCCATGCTCATCAGCGGCAATAACCGCATGAGCCGGATAGCGTCCTGCCTTGAAGCGGCGCATCACTTCCTGCTCAGCGCGCCGGAAGCTCTTGCGATTGTTGAAGGCCAGCTCCGATGCATTGCGGAGAATTGGCCGCGTGTCAGCGAGGAAGCTACGCTATCCGGCATAGATCGCAATCTGTTCTGGGGCCGACAGTTCCTCAATCCCTACGCTTTTACGGCGCTGGAAGGAAGCGCCGACGTTCTCCGCGCTCTGGCTGACGAACTACGCAACAGTGTTCACGCCTGATCCGGCGCTGGATTTCGGACAAGCTCGGCAAGCGCAAGACGCCACAATATGGACAACCCTTGCCGTGCCAGGACGAAGATTGAACAAACGGCTCTTCAACAGTGACAACGTGCACTGCGGAGAGATGTTGAGCTGACACCGCAAAAGACCAAGACGCGCGACTTCCCGCGATACAACTCCACATAACTGAGCGTCTACAAGCGGTGCAGCCAGCCAAACATCCAGCCATCAAAGCGATGATCGTCTGATCTTTTGCCGATGACATCACGTGGGGGAAGACTTGTTCGAGCGCTTGCCGCTTCATATCGATACCGGCCTGGGCGTAGCGCATCGTTAGTTCAGCCCGAGTGGCCTGGCCATCGACTGATGGTGGCGATGTCAACACCCGCCTTGACGAGGTGGATGGCCGTCGTGTCCCGCAAAGGGCGATGATGGATGCTCTTTTCCGCCATGGTGGTTCCTTCGCCCGCAGCCATGTGTGCGCAGCAAGTATCGAACACCGAACCGGGTGAGCAGTGTGGGGCGGTCGTTGCTTTGCTCGGCGGGACAGGGCGATACCAGACGAAGGTCACAATCGAAGATTCAGGATCCCTGAACTCGTGCATCCGTATTGAACATCAGCGAAAACAGAGCGTAATCCCGCTGTCCAGAAGGCGTGCGGCGGTCGATACGCGCCAGGACGCTCTTGATTTCCGGGCTCATCGAGATATTCGACAGGTGCCACCCACGCGCCCTCTTGAAGGGAAGTGTCACCACCAGTTGCAGCGTATCCTAATATTCGGGGTGCTCCGAAATCAGGAACCGCGCAAAGGCATGCATCGCCGCCAGCCTTGCATTGCGGGTCGCAACTGCCACGCTCGACCTCAAGTGATGTGAGAAAGCTGCCCATCCTGTCGGTATTGATGTCGGAGACCGCTTCTTTCAAGAATATCTTCCCGCTCTCCCGCGGCATGAGCCCGTGGCATGCTTCGGCCCAATGCTGTGGATTGATGTTTCTTCATGCCACAACCTCGCTGACGAGACCGCCGAAAGCCCCTTCAAAGCGGTCGGTGGCGATCTCTCGCAGCTTTGGAAGGTAGTGCATTGATTTTTCGTGGAATGGGGACCCTGTTTAAAGGGTGATTTTCGTCCAAACGGGACCCCTTAACGATGGGGTCATCAAGATGCCTCCGGCTTGATCGGAGGCATTTGTGTTTTGGATGTTGGTTTTAGAGACGATTGCAAAGATACGTCGGCTGTCGCTGGTCCAGGGGAAGTCGATCAAGGCGATCTGCCGTGAGCTGAAGATGTCGCGCAAGGTGGTGCGCAAGGTCCTGCGTTCTGAGGAGACGCAGTTCCGCTACGAGCGCAAGCACCAGCCCTATCCCCGCATGAGAGCTCGGCGTGAGACGCGGGACCGGCTGCTGTCGGCGAATGCGGCCAAGCCGCAGCGGGAGCGGCTGCCGGTCGCTTCGACGGCTTCCATTGCATTCCCCCGTCGGTGTCGAAGACCTGCACGGTGCGCTTCGACAACAACAAATACTCGGTGCTGTCGAGTGCCGTCGGTCGGCCCATCGAGATCCATGCTTATGTCGATCGGATCGCATCCGCCAGAGGATGGCGTGGTCGTGGGAGAACACGTTCGCTCCTTTGGCCGCAACGAGGTCGTCTACGATCCCTGGCACACGGCGCGCGCCGTTCCTTGGCTGGGTCGTGCGGTCGGCAATGGAGAAGGTGCGGCGCAGCTCAAGGCGGTTGATGACGTCGACCGGCAGATGGTGTTGATCCTCACCTGGGTGCTGACCGACGGATTGAGCGCGGTCGAGGCCGCCTGTCAGGAAGCCATCGAGCACGGTGCATCGTCGGCGCCGGTGATCCTCAACATCCTGGCCCGCAGCCGCGATCCGGCGCCGGGCACGATCCTTTCCATTCCCCAAGCGCTGAAGCTAGCTCACGAGCGGTCGCCGACTGCACCCGCTATGACAGTCTCAGGAGGACAAACAGCCATGGAACGCACCGAGGTACTGGAACTGATGGGAGCGCTGAAGCTCTACGGAATGCGCAGAGCCTATGACGAGATCATGGGCGCGTCGCCATCAAGCGACGGCACGAGCCGCCCAGGATTGTCGGTGATCTCTTGCAGGCCGAGATATCGGAGAAGCAGGCCCGCTCCATCAAATACCAGTTCGCTGTCGCCAAGTTGCCGCTGGCCAAGGACATCGACGACTTCGACTTCGCCGACACGCCGGTCACCCCCTGATGCGCGATCTCGCCCGGCCGCGCCTTCGTCGCCGATCAGCGCAACATCGTCCTGGTCGGCCGCCTTCACGGGTCACCCAACTCGCGCGGAAGGTCGACCGCATTGCGACGGGCGCGTGTCGACTTCCCAACAATGTCAGACAGGAGACGCAACGCTATCGGAGCGATCGCATTGCCCGAAACGATTTTCCCAGTTGGCACGACAATTGCGGTCCTATGCGCAAAAGCAAACTAGACCTGAGAGCCGCACCGCATGAATGTAGCCTCCCAATATCTGCCGCTTGTGGCGCATCACGAAGCCGGGCACGCGGTGGCCGCCATCGTTTTGCACCGTCAGACGTTCGACGACGACCGTGAACTCCCTGCTTTCTCAAGTGTTAGTATTTACCCCGACGTCGGTGACGGAGAG
>NZ_RZPH01000375.1:0-5253 GCF_004022825.1 Mesorhizobium sp. M7A.F.Ca.CA.004.04.2.1 | reverse complement strand
CTTTATGTCCTTGGCCGATGCGTTCCTGGCAACGCCCAGCACCTCATAGGGGTCGCGCATGTGCTTACTGCCCTGGAGTAGAGTTGAGTCTCTTGTGCCACCTATATGCGCTCGCATAGGAAGAAATTCCAGTGCTGGAGCAGCATATCAGACGCGGAAAATCAGAGCGCCTTGAAGTCCTGCATGCGCCAGCCGCCGGCGCTGGCCAGGCACAGTTCGCCTTCGAACATGGCAACGCCGTCAAAGCTTTCGCGCGAGGCCTTGAAGCGGCGGCAGGTCTGGCCGTTGTCCTTCAATTCCGCCAGATCGGTGATGGAACCGCGCGAGCCGGTGCCGGCATTGGCCCACGGCACGGCCTGCCCGCCGAGTTGCTCGATGTCGGCCGAGGAAACCGCATTGCCGATCGTCGTCTGGTCGGAGTCGCGATCCAAATTGGCCGGCGCGGCCGAAGCAGACGTGCTGCTGGTCAGGATCGAGCGGTCGACTTCGGCTTTTTCCAGGCTGAAGCCGCCGGCGCCACACGCGGCAAGCGGCAAGGCGAGCGCCACGATCGCGGCTTTCGCGCTGGCCGAAGCGATAACGCTCCATTGCCTGCTGTCAAAAGCTTGCGCGATACGCGACAATCGGCAGCCTCCCCCTTGCTTCGTAAAGAATCTTGGTTTTGTAAGAATCTTGGCTTCGTGACAATTTGAGAAAAACTATGAGTGACACTGAGTTAACAAGCGGTGACTTTACCGAGGCTGCCGAACCGTTTCGCCTCTTTGCCGCATGGCTGGACGACGCCACGAAAAGCGAGCCGAACGACCCCAACGGCGTGGCTCTGGCGACCGTCGATGCCGACGGCATGCCGGATGTGCGTATGGTGTTGCTCAAGGGGTTCGATGAAAGCGGGTTTGTCTTCTACACGAATTTCGAGAGCGCCAAGGGCCAGGAGATTCTTGGCAGCATGAAGGCGGCGATGTGTTTCCATTGGAAGTCGCTGCGCCGCCAGGTGCGCATTCGCGGACCGGTGGAGATCGTCAGCGACGCCGAAGCCGACGCCTACTATGCGACACGGCCGCGCGGCAGCCGCATCGGCGCCTGGGCTTCGAAACAATCGCGGCCGCTGGAAAGCCGCTTTGCGCTGGAGAAAGCGGTGGCGGAATACACGGCACGCTATCCGATCGGCGAGATCCCGCGGCCAAAGCACTGGTCCGGCTTCCGCATCGTGCCCAGCACCATCGAGTTCTGGCACGACAGGCCGTTCCGCCTGCACGACCGGCTCGTTTTTACGCGCAGTGCGAAGGACGGCTGGGACAAGACACGGCTTTATCCCTGAGGCTCAGGCCTTCTTTCTCGTCATGAACGCGGTGAGCGCGGCGCGCGCCTCATCGGACTTCAGCCGCTCGCGAAAATGCTCGCTTTCCACGCCGATGCGGGCGACGAGATCGTCGCGCGAACCACGCATCAGGTTGCGCGCGATCTTCAGCGCCTGTGGTGGCTTGGCGGCGATCTGGCCGGCTGCCGCCAATACCGAAGCCTCCAGCGCTGCTTCCTCGACCACCTCGTAGATCAGGCCGGCGGCCTTGGCGCGCTCGGCCGAAAAACCCTCGCCAAGACCGAGCAGCGCGAAAGCGGCTTGCTGGCCCAGAATGCGCGGTGCCAGCAGGCTCGATCCCGCTTCAGGCACAAGGCCCAGGTCGACGAAAGGCGTCCTGAACACGGTGCGTGGCGTGGCGAAAGTCAGGTCGCAATGCAGGTTGAGCGTCGTGCCGATGCCGACCGCGATGCCGTCGACGCCGGAGACCATGGGTTTTTCGACCTTGGCCAGCGCCATCAGGAAATCCCAGACTTCGGTGCCGCCGTCGCCGCCGGTGGCGACGACCATGAAGTCGGCAAGGTCGTTGCCGGAGGAGAAGGCGCCGGGCACGCCGAGAAAGACATGGACGCGGATGGCCGGGTCGGCGTCGCCCTCGGCCAGGGTTTTTGACATTTTCGCATACATGGAGCGCGTCAGCGCGTTCTTCTTGTCCGGCCGATTCATGCGGATGATCTGGATGGCGCCCTGGCGCTCGACGAGGATATGGTCTGTCACGGTGTTTTCCTTGTGAAACGTCAGGCAGAGACGAGCGTCTTGCCGGCAGCGGCGAGGCTTTCGGCGCCATCAATGACGCGCGCCCTCAAGGCGCTGACCTCGCCGAGCAGGTTTTCGGCAAAGAAACGGCAAAGCGCTATGCGGTTGTGATCGGCAAGAGCACCGCGCGCCAGATAGGCGCCGCCGGCGGCAAGCGAGATCAGCCTGAGATAGGGCGTGGCGCCTGCCAGCGCCTCTTCCGATCGGCCATCGGCCGTCAGTTTTTGCAGGAAGCGGGTCGCTTCGCTGAGATCGCCAAGTGCCGCGTCGAGAGCGGCGGCGGTGCGGACCTCGAACATGCAGGGTTTCGGCCGCACCGCTGCGGCCATATCAGCCAGTTCGGCGATGTAACCATGCACATGGTCGCCACCGCCGAGCGGCAGCTTGCGCATCACCAGATCGATCGCCTGGATACCGTTGGTGCCCTCGTAAATCGGGGCGATGCGCGCATCGCGATAGAAGGCGGCCGCTCCCGTCTCCTCGATGAAGCCCATGCCGCCATGAACCTGGAGGCCGAGCGAGGCAACCTCGACGCCGATATCGGTCGAGAACGCCTTGGCCAGCGGCGTCAGCAGATTGGCGCGATCGCGCCAGTATGCCGCCTCGTCACCGGCGGAGACACGGGCCATGTCGATGGCGTGGGCACAGGAATAGCTGATGGCGCGTGCGGTCTGGGTCAGCGCCTTCATGGTCAACAGGTTACGCTGGACATCGGGGTGATGGACGATAGGCGCCATACCCGTGCCAGTGTAGCTCGCGGCCTTGCCCTGCCGGCGCTCATTGGCATAGGCGATCGCCTTCTGCGTTGCGGCTTCCGCGACCGCCACCCCCTGCATGCCGACACAAAGCCGCGCATTGTTCATCATGGTGAACATGCAGGCGAGCCCCTTGTTCTCCTCGCCGATCAGCCAGCCGACGGCGCCGGGCTTGGCGCCTCCAAAGCCGTCGCCATAGATCATGGTGCAGGTCGGCGAGGCATGGATTCCGAGTTTATGCTCAAGTCCGGAACAGAAGACGTCGTTGCGGGCACCGAGCGCGCCATCGTCGCCAACCAGGAATTTCGGCACCAGGAACAACGATATGCCGCGCGTGCCGGCCGGCGCATCGGGCAGCCTTGCCAGCACGAGATGGATGATGTTGTCGGTGAAATCGTGCTCGCCATAGGTGATGAAGATTTTTTGGCCGAAGATGCGATAGCTGCCGTCACCCGCCGGCTCGGCGCGGGCGCGCAAGGCGGCGAGATCCGAGCCGGCTTGCGGCTCGGTCAGGTTCATCGTGCCCATCCACTCGCCGGAGACGAGCTTTTCGAGATATTTGGCCTTGAGGTCTTCGGAGGCGTGTTTGTCGAGCGCCTCGACCGCGCCCATGGTCAGCGTCGGGCCGATGCCGAAGGCCATGGCGGCGGAGTTCCACATTTCGAGCGCGGCCACGCCGAGCATGGTCGGCAGCGCCTGGCCGCCATATTCCTCAGGCCCCGAGAGCGCATTCCAGCCGCCATCGATCCAGCGGCGATAGAGTTCCTTCCAGCCGGGCGGCGTGGTGACGGCGCCGCCTTTCAGCACCGCACCCTGCCGATCGCCGATCGTGTAGAGCGGTGCGACCTCTTCGGTGGCGAAACGGCCGGCCTCACCCAGAACGGCATCGACCAGGTCCTCGCCGAGATCGCCGAAGGTGCCGGCATCGAGCGCCGACTTCATGCCGGCCACGTGCTTGAGCGTGAAGGCGATATCCTCGACCGGTGCCCTATACATGCCGCCCACTCCTCCTGATTGCATCGGCCTGCCCAACCCTAGAACCGGTGCCGCTGCAAAACCACCCGCCGTATCAGCGGTCTCCCATCTTCTTTTTACGTAAACGTCAAATTTTGTCACGCGGATTTTGCAATCGCGGCGGCGCGTATTAAGTTCAACCCATGCCGGATCAAGTCGACCGGCGATGGATCAGACCAGCCAACCGGAACCGCCTATGCTTGCCAGACCCGACGCCTACCGCTGCATCGAATGCGGCCTGCCCTATCGAGCGGAGGGGTTCTGCTACCATGGGGGCAGACTGGACCATGGTGCCGCCTACTGGTCGGATCGCGGCATTTTGTGCTCGCCGCAATGCTCGCTCGCCCACCACCGCAAACGCGCCGCCGAAGGCACGCTGCGGCAAGAGCCGGCGCCTGACCCGTTTGAATTCTAGCGGCTGATGCGTGGCCAGCTTTTCTGAGGCCAGCCCCGAAAGCACTTCCTTAACCATAGCCGTTCAGGATTTGTTTTTGGTCAACGGGGATTCCCTGTTTTGAAAAGGACGGCGCACCTCCTTCGCCGCTTGAAGAGTGTCGTACCGACACCCTTCAAGCCTCTGTTTCCTGCGCATGTCGTTGCCCCAAAACCGCTGCACACTTTTGGCCGGCATGCGCTGGCGATCCTCGCTCTTGCGGCGACGATGGCGCTTTCGACGGCGGCAACGGCCTCGGATTTCTCCGAGCCGTGGAAGAACGCCGACCGCGCTCTGGTCGTCGATGCCTACGAATATAATTCCATCGACTGGGCCCAGCTCGCCACCGACAAGCGGATCGTGGGCTTCATCAACAAGGCCTCCGACGGCGTGCCGCCCCCCTATTTCTGCTTGGGCAACGACATTGAGGTGAAGCTTTGCAAGGCGCTGTGGAAACGCCATGCGGTGACGCGCGAACTGTTCCAGACGCGCCGGGTGGTGGCCAAGGCACTCGGCCTGAAATGGGGCGCCTATCACCTTGCCCGTCCCGGCAATCCGGTCGAGCAGGCCAACAATTTCCTCGATTTCGCCGAGCCTGCGCCGGACGATCTCATGGCTCTCGACATCGAGGGCAATGACCCCTCGCAATGGATGTCGCTCGACGATGCCGAGGAGTTCGTACGCCAGGTGCATCGGCGCATCGGCCGCTTCCCGGTGCTGTACACCAACGGCAAGACCGCCCAGCATATTGCCGACAACAGGTACCGATACCGGCTCCTGTCGCGGCTGCCGCTCTGGTATGCGCGCTACACCAAGGACATCGACGTGCATTTTCCGATGGGCAACTGGCAAGGCTACGCACTGTGGCAGTTTTCGGCGCAAGCCAATTGCGGCCGTTTCCGCTGCCCTTACAGGGTTGCCGGCACGCCTAACGACAT
>NZ_RZPH01000374.1:0-5259 GCF_004022825.1 Mesorhizobium sp. M7A.F.Ca.CA.004.04.2.1 | reverse complement strand
ACGTTCTGATGTCCTGATCTACGACCCGCATAAATTATCGAGCCCGCAGGTCTTTCTGCTGACCATGGTGATCTTCCTGGTCATCGTCGCCTTCATCGCCGCCATCCTCACCCGACAGATCTCAACCGCTTTTGGCAGCAATCCCGGCCTCAATGGCCTGATCGTCGGCGTGCTGGTGGTCGGCATCCTTTTGGCCTTCGCCCAGGTCGGGCGACTGTTTCGCGAAGTGCGCTGGGTCAACTCCTTCCGTGCCGGCTCGGAAACGACAGAACCAGTGCTTCTGGCGCCGATGAAGGCGATGATCGGCCGCTCCTCGGCGACGGCCTTCTCGACCAGTTCGATGCGCACCATGCTCGATTCCATCGCCACCCGCCTCGACGAAAGCCGCGACACCTCGCGCTATCTCGTCGGCCTGCTGGTGTTCCTCGGCCTGCTCGGCACTTTCTGGGGACTGTTGAACACCATCGGTTCGATCCGCGAGACCATCGAATCGCTCGATCCCGGCACCGGTGACGCCGCCGCGGTGCTCGATTCCCTGAAGCAGGGGCTTTCGGCGCCGCTGGCCGGCATGGGCACCGCCTTCTCGTCCTCGCTGTTCGGCCTCTCCGGCTCGCTGGTGCTCGGCTTCCTCGACCTGCAGGCCGGTCGCGCCCAGACACGCTTCTACACCGAACTGGAAAACTGGCTGTCCTCGGTGACCGACCTGTCGTCGGACATCGTCGTCGCCGACCCAGCCAAGACCGAATCCTCCGACGAGATCCGGGTGCTGTCGGAAAGGCTGCGCTCGATGCAGGAGAATGGCGGCGGCTCCAACCCGCGCGTCGCCACCGCCATGGCCAATCTCGCCGACGGCATTTCCGGCCTGGTCAAGAACATGCGCTCGGAACAGCAGATCATGCGCGACTGGGTCGAAGCCCAGTCCGACGAGCAGAAGGCGATGCGCAACACGCTGGAAAAGATCGCCGATGCCCTGAAGAAGCCCGGAGTGCACTGAAGTGGCACTCGCCAGGGGCCGGCGCACCGATCGCCGCATCGACTACTGGCCGGGCTTTGTCGACGCGCTGTCGACGCTGCTTTTGGCCATCATGTTCCTGCTCACGGTCTTCGTGCTGGCGCAGTTCCTGCTGGGACGCGAAATCTCCGGCAAGGATACGGCACTCTCGCGCCTCAACTCGCAAATCAACGAGCTGACCCAGTTGCTGGCGCTGGAGCGCTCGACGGCGCAGGACAAGGATGATTCACTGGCCAATCTGCAGGCGTCGCTGTCAGCCGCGCAAGCGGAAAGGAGCCGGCTCCAACAGTTGCTGGCGCAAGGCGCCGGTGCCGGCGACGCCGCCAACCAGCGCGCCGCGGCGCTGGGCGGCGAACTCGACAACCAACGCCAGATCAGCCAGCAGGCGCTGAGCCAGGTCGAGATCCTCAACCAGCAGATCGCGGCACTGCGCAAGCAGATCGGCGCGCTCGAGGATGCGCTCAACGTCTCCGAAATCCGCGACCGCGATTCCAACACCAAGATCGCCGACCTCGGCCGACGCCTCAACGTCGCTCTGGCACAGCGCGTGCAGGAGTTGAACCGCTACCGCTCCGACTTCTTCGGCCGCTTGCGCGAAATCCTCGCCGACCGAGAGAACATCCGTATCGTCGGCGACCGCTTCGTCTTCCAGTCGGAAGTGCTGTTCCCGACCGGCTCCGAGGTGATCAACGATGCCGGCAAGGTCGAGATGAAGAAGCTCGCCGACGCCATCATCGAGTTGCAGAAGGAAATCCCGCCCGAGATCAACTGGGTGCTGCGCGTCGACGGCCACACTGACAATAAGCCGCTCTCCGGCGCCGGCCGCTACCGCGACAATTGGGAGCTGTCGACGGCGCGTTCGACATCGGTGGTGAAATTCCTGATCGAAAACGGCGTGCCTGCCAACCGGCTCGTAGCCGCCGGTTTCGGTGAGTTCCAGCCGCTCGACCCCGCCGACACCGAAGAGGCGCGCAATAAGAACCGCCGTATTGAACTGAAGCTCACCGAACGTTGATCCAAAATCACGCGAACTTGTTCGTCGGCTCAACTCTAGAGCGCAGATAGAGGCCGACAAGGCCTGAAAAGATTATCTTTTTTTAATTACACATTGTCGCAGGGCGATCCTAACTTGCCGCCCGGGCCGAGAACCGCCGGCGATGAACCCCCTCATCGCGACGCGACGGAACCGGACGGCCCAAGGCCGGAAGGCAGGCGGACAACCGCCGCCTTCCTCTACAAGAGGAGACGCGTGATGCGCTCTTTCAAGACCTCGCTTAGAACTGCTACACTCACGGCGCTCCTCATCGCCGTTCCGCTTGCCGGCGCCTATGCCGCGGGCCATCACAAGGGCGCTCTCGACGCGGCCGATCCGACCGACATGACTGGCCCGCGTGTCGAGGCGCTTATCGCACAGGTGCAGGGCGTCCGGCAGGGCATCGTGGACGCAAGACAGGCCAACAACATCACCCCGGCCGTGGCGGAACGCCTGGAAATGCGCACGGCCCACATCGGTCAGGCGGCAGAGAAAGTCGCCGCGTCCGATCACGGCAGGATACCGGCCGCGCAATATCATGACCTGCTGCGCCGGCTCGACAATGTCGACCAGCGCCTGAGGGTCGATACCGGCAGCGGTTTCCTGATGGGCGACGGCGACGACGGCGGCAACTACCCGAACGGCTGAGGCCATAGCGCCCGAAACGGTCCAAGAGGAAGGGATCACCTGACGCTTTCGGGAGCCATCCCGCGGGCGTCCTTTTTACCAGCCCAGCCAGACCGCGATCAGCGCGGCAATCGCCGGCGCGGTCTGGATAAACAGGATTTTGCGGCCAACCGTTGCCGCGCCATAGAGGCCGGCAACAGCCACGCACAGCAGGAAAAACACCTTGACCTGGAAACCGGCCGCCCCGAGGTAAAGCCCCCAGATGAAGCCGGCGGCGAGGAAACCGTTGTAGAGCCCCTGATTGGCGGCGAGCACCTTGGAGGCGCTGGCGAATTCCGGGGTCAGGTTGAAAGCCTTGTGTCCGCGCGGCGTGTCCCACAGCACCATCTCCAGATAGACGATGTAGGCATGGATCAAGGCCACCAGCCCAACCAGGATGTTGCCGATCATTTCGTCCCCCTTGCGTTGTCGCCGGCAGCATTCCATGCGCGGCATCGCCTGCGCAAGGTGCATTTGCCCGACGGCATCCGAGGGTTGCCAACGCATTTGTGTTGGTGTCTTTTCGCGCCGTCCCCAATCACGGAAGCCGCCATGTCCTTTCAGAAACTCGATGACCTCTGCCACAAGCTCGAAGCGCTCGAGCATGCACTGGCCATTCTCGGCGCCGATGAGGCCACCCACATGGCCGTCGGCGGTGGCGAGAAGCGTGCCGAGGCGATGTCGGCACTGGCCGGCATGTATCACACCAGGGCAACGGCGCCGGAGATAGCCGACTGGATCGCTGCGGCCGAACAGGAAGCATTGGGTGAAGAGCAGCGCACTGCGGTCTCGGAACTGCGGCGCCAATACGCCAACCTGACCTGCCTGCCGGTCGAATTCGTCGAACGCCAGACGACCGCGCGCATGCGTTGCGAGCAGCTGTGGCGCGGCCTGCGCGCCAAGAACGACTGGGCGGGCTTCCAGCCGGCGCTGGAGGGCGTCGTGGCGCTGGTGCGCGAGGAAGCGGCGCTGCGTGCCGATGTGCTCGGCCTCGCCCCCTATGACGCGCTGATGGAGCAGTACGACCCCGGCAACCGCACCGCCGACATCACGCCAGTGTTCGCCGACCTGAAGGCTTTCCTGAAAGGTTTTGTGCCGGAGGCGCTGGCTATCCAGGACGCACGGCTGCGCAAGCGCCCGCTGAAGCCGCTCTCAGGCACCTATGCGATCGACCGGCAGCGCGAGCTCGGCCTTGCCATGATGGCGGCGGTCGGCTTCGACCTGACACACGGGTCGCTGTCGGTGTCGCACCACCCTTTCTGCGGCGGCGTGCCGAGCGACGTGCGCATCACCACCCGCTACAAGACTACAGACTTCCTGTCGGCGCTGATGGGCGTACTGCACGAGACCGGCCATGCGCTCTACGAGCAGAACCTGCCGAAGGCATGGTCGCACTGGCCGCTCGGCAAGGCGCGCGGCATGGCCGTGCATGAAAGCCAGAGCCTGTTCGTCGAGAAGCAGCTCGGCCGCAACCCGGCCTTCTGGCGCTGGGCGCTGCCGGTGGTCGAAAAGCATCTCGGCGAAGCCTGGTCGCTCGACGACATCCTGCCGCATGTGCATCGCGTCGAGCGCGGCCTGATCCGTGTCGATGCCGACGAGGTGACCTATCCCCTGCATGTCATCCTGCGCTACGAACTGGAGCAGGAACTCGTCGCGGGTCGGCTGGAGGTGGCTGATCTGCCCGAAGCCTGGGACGCCAAGATGCGTGACTATCTCGGCCTCTCCACCATCGACAACCCCGCCGACGGACCGATGCAGGACGTGCACTGGCCGGGTGCGGCCTTTGGCTATTTCCCATCCTACACGCTGGGCGCGATGATGGCGGCGCAGCAATGGGCGGCGCTGACGCGGGATCATCCTGCCGCCGACGAGGATCTCGCCAAAGGCAATTTCGAGGCGATCAACGACTGGCGCCGCGAAAAAATCTGGTCGCAGGGATCACGCTGGTCGACGCCGGACCTGCTCGAACGCGCCACCGGCGAAAAGCTCAACGCCACTTATTTCGTGAACCATCTGAAGCAGCGATACGGAGCCGTATAGCGGCTGCCGGCACAGCGGCAGATGTTTCTGCCTACTCAGCCGCGCCCCTGAAAGCACTGGCTCCGGTTTCGAACTGCAGCTTGGCCAGCCGCGCATAGATGCCGCCCTTGGCGACAAGGCTTTGATGCGTGCCTTCCTCGACGATCGAGCCGCCATCCATGACCAGGATCCTGTCGGCCTTCAGCACCGTTGCCAGGCGGTGGGCGATGACGATCGTGGTGCGGCCCTGCATCAGCCGTTCCAGCGCCGTCTGCACCAGCGTCTCGCTTTCGGCGTCGAGGGCGGAGGTGGCCTCGTCGAGCAGCAGGATCGGGGCGTCGCGCAGGATGGCGCGGGCGATCGCAACCCGCTGGCGCTGGCCGCCTGACAGCGTCACGCCGCGCTCACCGACCTGGCTGTCATACCCGTTCTCGAGCTTGAGGATGAATTCATCGGCAAGTGCATCCTTCGCCGCCGTCTCGATTTCGGCCTTGCTGGCTCCCGGCCGGCCGAACCCAATATTGTCACG
>NZ_RZPH01000373.1:0-5276 GCF_004022825.1 Mesorhizobium sp. M7A.F.Ca.CA.004.04.2.1 | reverse complement strand
GGCATCGACGACACCAACCCGGCGCTGTCGGGCGTCATTGCCGGGCAGTTCGACGCCATGCCCGACGTGCCGATCGAAAAGCGCGATCACGGCACGTCGATCGACGGGCTGATCGCCGGCGTCGGCGTGCTGGAAGGCATGGCGCCGGGCGCAAAGATCTATCACGCCCGCGCCTTCGAGGGCGGCAAGTCGACCATGGACGTCATCCTGTCGGCGCTCGACTGGGCGGCGGAACAGGACGTGCGCATCATCAATATGAGCTTCGTCGGGCCGAAGAACGATTTGCTCGGCGTCGCCTGCCGCAATGCCCGCGCACTCGGCATGGTGCTGGTCGCCGCAGCCGGCAACAACGGGCCGAAGGCGCCCTATGGCTATCCGGCGGCTTTCGATGGTGTCATCGCAGTCACCGCCACTGATGCCAAGGACGGGCTGATGCCGCAGGCCAATCGCGGCGCCTATGTCTTCATCTCGGCGCCTGGCGTCGAGATGGTGGCGCCGAGCGGCGCCGGCTCGGACGTGGTCACCGGTACCTCGTTTGCGGCGGCGATCGTGAGCGGCGCCATCGCCAATCTCATCCACGCCGCGCCCGGTCGAACGGCCGACGGCATCGAGAAGGCGCTCGCGGCGACGGCCAGGGATCTCGGCCCCAAGGGACGCGACAATGATTTCGGCTACGGTCTGCTGGACATCAGGGCGGCGGCAAAGGATTAGTCTGCGACAGGTCAAGTCGCGGCTTGCGGAGGACGCACCAGAAAATAGAGCGCGACGGTGTGCGTGATCATCAGCAGCGGCACGTAGATGATCGGGATCGCGTAGGTGGCGCCCAGTTCGCCCGCACGCTGGGGAAGGCCGACCTGGATGGCGTGGTAATAGTCTACGACGAGGTCGACAGTCCCGACCAGATTGAAGGCAACGACGAGCGCCCAGAAGATCCGAGGTATCCTTGCCGTGACCAGCGCCAGCATGGCCAGCACTCCTGTTATGAGGTCGCCGTAGGCAGCAAACACGGCAAAGCCGGCAGGCAAATCGGGGCCGACGACACCCGGAACGAGGAAGACCAGCCCGAAGAAGCGGAAGCTGTGCAGAGTGGCGACAGCGCGTTGCGTCGCGACCCGGTCCATAGACCTGAGCCACGGCAAACCGTATACGGCGAAGCAAAGCAGCCACGCGACATAGCCCAGAACAAGATGGATTTGGAACACGACCTCGGTTGACATCTGGCCTCTCTCGAAACTGGTTCATGCGACCTCCGACACCGCGTGAGACGCAGGGCAGCCCTTGGCGGACTACCTTGACCGACCTACTAAGCCCGCTTCCATAATTCGACCATCCGCTGTAATCACAACAACCCATGAAGCAGAACTACACAGTCCGGCACGGAGCGCTGGAGGGCGTCGAGGCATTCCTGGCCGTCGCCAGGCACCGCAACTTCCGCCGCGCCGCAGCGGAACTCGGCGTGACACCGTCCGCCGTGAGCCAGGCGGTGCGCGCGCTGGAAACACGCATGGGTGCGGCGTTGTTCGTTCGCACAACGCGGAGTGTCGGCTTGAGCGAGCCTGGCCAACGGTTCCTCGACCGTGCCGGCCCTGCTTTCGAAGAACTTGTGGCGGCCGGCGAGGCGGTGCGTGACATCGGCCGGCGGCCGACCGGTCTGCTGCGCCTGTCCGTACCCCGCGCCGTCGTGCCCTTGATCCTGGAGCCGATGATCGCGTCGTTCTGCCGGGCCTATCCCGAGATCGAACTGGAGATCGCCGCGAGCGACGAGATGGTCGATCTCGCGGCCGGCGGGTTCGATGCCGGTATCCGTCTTGGCCAGTTCATCGCGGTCGACATGGTCGCGGTGCGGCTAACCCCGTCATTTTCCTTCGTGGTCGTCGGCAGCCCTGACTATCTCAAACGCCATGGCCACCCCGAACGCGTCGACGATTTGCGCAACCACGCCTGCCTGCGCTTGCGCCGTTCGAATGGCGCCATTGCGCCCTGGGCTTTCGTCGACGGCAACGAGGCGATCGAGGCGATGCTCTCAGGCCCGCTGATTGCGCACGATTATCCGACATTGCTCGGGGCCGCGATGCGGGGCGTCGGGCTGGCGCAGACGCCTCGACCAATCGCTGAAGGTCCGATAGCCGAAGGTAAACTCGAACCGGTGCTGGACGGCATCGCCGCCACGACGCCGGGCGTCTTCCTGTATCATCCCGGCAAGCGCCAAGTCCTGCCGAAGCTGCGCGCCTTCATCGACCACCTCAAATCCGCGGCGTGAGATATCGGAATCCAGCCCCTTGCGGTGGCCTCCCCACTGCCGGCGTCGGGCGAGATTTTGATCGTGGCGTGAGCCGACAGAACTGCTATCTTGCCCTCGCACCTTCGGGGAGACTATGCGGACGCCATTTTTGGGCGACATGCACTAGCATCGGGATTGCGGCAATGACGAGTAACGCCAATGTCCTCGATGCGGTGGTCGTCGGGGCCGGCTGGGCCGGCCTGGGCATCAGCCATTCGCTGGCACGGCGGGGCCTAAGCCACAGGATACTGGAGAGAGGCCGCATCGGAGAGACCTGGCGCACACAGCGGTGGGACTCTTTCCGGATGAATACCCCCAACGTGCAGACCGTGATGCCAGGCGACTGCTATGACGGTTCGGATCCGTCCGGTACCCTGACGTGCGACGAATTCGTCGCACTCCTCGAGGATTTCGCCAAGCGGCACGGCCTCCCTGTCGAACAGGATACTGCCGTGACCGAACTCGCCAGTGGACACAATAATGGCGAATATAGGCTAACCACTTCACGCGGCACAGTTTTGGCGCGGAACGTGGTGATCGCAAGCGGCGACCTGAATTGTCCGGTGCGCCCAATTTGGGCCGGTTCGCTGCCGCCCGGCCTCTGCCAGATCGATGCTTCCGATTACCGCAGCGCCGCCGATCTCGCTGATGGAGCGGTGCTGGTTGTCGGAGGCGGCCAGTCGGGTGGCCAGATCGCAGAGGACTTGGCAGAAGCAGGCCGAACGGTCTTCCTTGCCACAAGCCGGGTTGGAAGACTCTCTCGGAGCTACCGAGGTCGCCACATTATGATGTGGCTGGTCGAGAGCGGGTTTCTCGACGTGCGTCGAGAGGAGATAATCCGTCTTGCGGAACGCATTCCGGCTCGTGGTCTGCTTGGGGCAGAACGCACCATTAGCCTCCAAGCGCTCAGCGCCCGAGGTATCGTGCTGCTGGGCCGGTTCGCAGGCGTCGAGGAAGGCGGCCGCCTCTCGTTCGCCGACGATCTCGAAGCCCATATTCGTTTTGGGGATGAAGCCTCCGCCAACGTCAAACGCTATATCGACGAATATATCAGTCGCTCCGGAATCGATGCTCCCGTTTCGGAACCCAATCCTGCGGAGACTGTCGCGGCATATCTGCCGGACCCGACTATTCGTTCTCTTGATGTTGCCGTGTCCGGCATAACGACCGTGGTGTGGTGTACTGGCTTCCGGGGTGATTTCAGTTGGGTGAACCTCCCTGGGGTGCTCGACTCGCAGGGACGGCCCGTTCATGAGGATGGCGTGGCTGCGCAGCCAGGTATCTACTTCGCCGGCTTAGATTTCGCCTCCACGCGCAAATCGGGCATAATATTAGCGATTGCCGAGGAGGCGCACCGCCTTGTCGAACACATCGTCGGGCGTTCGTGACGGACTGGACACAGCCGATCCATGATTGGGTAAACCGGGTGTCGCGTCTCAACTCGGTTCCCGCAGAGCATGGGTTTGATCTCCAGCTACGCAGGCGCCCCCGCCACGGATCCCCTGACCACCAGGTCGACCGGCCAGACCTCGCCTCGCGCCCCCTCCTCCAGTCCTGAAATCCGTGCCGCCAGCCGCTCGGCGACACGGGCGCCGGCGAGACGGATCGATGAACGCGTCGTCGACAGCGGCACCGAGAAATTCTCCGGCCTCAGCCAGGGGAAGACATCGTCGTGGGCGATCAGCGAGACGTCGCTCGGAATGCTCAGGCCGAGGTCGCGTACGGCGCGCACGACGCCCAGCGCCATGATCAGGCTGGAGCAGGCGATCGCCGTCGGCGCGTCGTCCTCTTCCAGCAAACGCCTGGTGGCGCGATAGCCGTTCTCCTCGGTCATATCGACCGAGCAGACATGGCGTTCGCTCAATGACAGTCCGCTCGCGGCGAGCGCCCGGCGCACGCCGCGTTCGCGATGGATGGCGAAGGTCTCGCGGTCGTCACCGTTGATCAACGCCAGCCGCCGATGACCTAGTTGGATCAGCAGCCTGGCCGCCTCGTGGAAGGCGCCCTCATTGTCGATGTCGGTAAAAGCATAGTCGAAGTCGAAGCCCTCACTGCGGCCATGGACGATGAAGGGAATGCCGAGCGTGTTGACCAGCGCCACGCGCCGGTCAGCGGGCCTTGGCGAGGAGATGTAGACGGCATCGACCTGCCTGTTGGCGACGATGCGCCGGTAGGTCGTCTCCTGGTCGTCGGCGTCGGCCGGCGACAGCACAAGGTCAAGCTCGTGCGAACGGGCATAGTCACCAAGGCCGGACAGGAACTCGACGAAATGCGGATCGATGTCGACCGACGCACCGGTCGGCAGGACATAGCCGATCATGCCGGTCTTGCCGGTCGCCAGCCGGCGCGCGCTCGGATTGGGACGATAGCCATGGCGCTTGGCGGCATCCATGACACGCCTGCGCGTCTCCTCGTTGACCTCGGGATAGCCGTTCAGCGCACGGCTTACCGTGGTTTGCGAAAGTGCCAGCATATGGGCGAGCTGCTTGAGGTTCACGAAAGGTCTCCATTCCCTCAAAGCGCTTTTAAATTGAATCGACCCAAGTCCCAGCGGGGCCGAGCCATACCAAGCCGAACCATAGACGCGGTTCGGGCGTATTTGAAACAAAAATTGCTGCTGCATCGCCATAATAGCATGTTGCAGCGCACTTTTAGGGGCGCAAATGCGCGAACCTAAATCGATTAATCCGCCCGGCCTCTTGACTTCCCAGCAATTCAATGGCGTGATCGAGAAAGCCAAAGCGCTTTGGAAGACTCTTCGAAAGGTTGCGGTTCCTTTCCGACTGAGTCACAGTCCTGCGGCGTCGGCGGGCGGAATGGAGGTTCCGTCCGGTGTGTGAGACCCACTGGGAGGAATAACGATGAAGAAAATGCTTTTGCTGGGTGCGGCGTTTGCCACGTTCGCCCTGAACGCGCCCGCGCAGGCCGAACTGAAGTTCAAGCCCGGCGAAGACAAGCGCTTCAAATGGGCGAACTACGAAGAGCCCAAGGAAGG
>NZ_RZPH01000372.1:0-5284 GCF_004022825.1 Mesorhizobium sp. M7A.F.Ca.CA.004.04.2.1 | reverse complement strand
GTGTCTGTCCTCTCTGGATCAGGAGCAATCAAGAACAGCCAACAGAAGGCAGCGCGACCATGCTTGAACCAGATCGTATCATCCGCCTGAAAACCGTTCTTTCCCGGACCGGTCTGTCCCGATCCACGATCTATCGCAAGATCGCCAAAGGCACCTTCCCACGCCAGATTCAGATCAGTATCCCCGGTGCAGGCTGGCATGAATCCGATATCAGTCGCTGGATCTCCAATCCCGTTTCGTGGCGTCCACAAGACCAGGGCGACAAGGCGTGATGAGGGTGATGCACACTGCGCGGAAAACTGGGCTTCATCGAGACGCAGCGGTCACGGCGGCGAGGCTATTGCTTGAGCCCAGTGGGCCATGTCCATTACAAGCGTCGCCGAGGCGAACGAACACGGCAAACCAGAAACGATGGTCGGCCTCACGCTCAACCAAGTCAACTTTGGGTCGAACCGCCCAGAACTGGCCGCTTATCTCCTTTCAGAGCCCGCGCCGAATCGGTGGCCGCCCCTCAGGCTGACAGAGCAAGCGTTCAGCGGAGCGGCCGTGACGCCGGCGATCGATCAGGCTTCCCTTGAGGCAGACAGCTTCCTCTCCGCCTATAAGAGCCGTCAGCTATCGATTACCCGATCGATCCGGCGATCGTCGCCGGATCGATATTTATGGTGTGGCGGGCGAGGTCATCCAACACCGATCGGATATGCGGCCAGGGGAAATCGTCTGGATGTTCCCAGTGCTCACCGTCACGCAGGATGACCTCGAGCTTGGCCAAAATGCCTTCGATGGACGTGGCCACTGTCTGCGGTAGATCCTCCAGAAGTGCGCTTTCGGCTGTTTCCGATTGCCGGATCAGTTCGTCTGTTCTCGAATAGCCGATCTCAGCATCAGCAGCGTCCCAGCGCGCCTGGTGTGCCGCGAAATCTGCAAGCGCCCTGCCCAATTCGACTTCATTTTCAGGAGAGTAGGCATCGTTCAGGCTCTCGATGGAATGGAGCGTCACGTTCGTACCATCGGCAAGTCGCACCTCGGCGCAGGGAAAGCCGACGGTCCTGGCGAGGTGTGTCTCCAACTGCTGCTGTTCGTGACACAGCGTCAGTGTCTCATCATGGATCTTTTGCCAGTCGCCACACAGACGAAGAGCAGGATCAGCCGCGCTGCTGCCGTCCGTCAGTTCGGCGGCTCGCGACTTTACCTGGAAGGGCCACGCCGCCGCGGCCGTAGCCGTGCCCGCCAGCAAGCGCCGCCGGGTGACGAAAAACGAACTCATGCTACTGTCGGAATCAGCCATTATCCGAGCTCCTAACAGCTGGGGTTTTGGTGAGGCCGCATCGAGTGTTCGCGCACTCGGTGCGGCCGCTTTCTAAAAACGAAAGGATTGTCTGTTTTTAGAAAGCCATTGTCAACGTTTTCCGAAAAGGCTTGCGATTTTCGGGAGTTATCACCAGTTTGCGGCATGGATTCTTCCCAATGTCGCGCCGCACGAGCGCTGTTGAAATGGACGCAAGAGGATCTCGCCGCCCGCTCCGGCGCGAGTGCTGTTACCATTCGCAATTTCGAAAACGAGCGTTCTGTTCCTCAAACAGGAACGCGATATCTCCTCCAGAAAACGCTTGAGAATGCCGGCATCGAGTTCATTCCTGAAAATGGCGGTGGTGTCGGCGTGCGTTTGTCACGGCGTTCCGAAAGGACGTAGGATCGGTGAAACAGCTCCCGATAGGCAAGGCAAAGCGCGTCCATTAGCCGACAATCATTCGATTGCGGCCGCAGTCAGAGGGATCAACCGCGAAGACTTCGACGAGCGGCAGAAGGGTTTCGGGGTCGAACGGCGACTGCTCAGACCGGTTCATGCAACTGCCTTCGCTCGCAGAGGTTCGATGTGGCTCTTGCCTGCAATGATGCCGGCAAGCCGATCGGCCCAACGCTCCAAGGCATCCCGTTTCTCGCTCATATAGTCGTAGCGCGCATATACCCGCGACGTGACCGTACTCTTGGTCGCCGAAACGTGATTCAACACATGCCCGACGATGAACGGCGAAATGCCGATTTCTTCCATGCCCGTCGCAGCAGATCGCCGAAGGTCATGCGGCGTCCACGGTGCAATGCCCATGATCATCGCTACGCCGCGCTTGCTGATCTCTTCTCGCTTCACTGCCTTCGGGACAGATGCGCCGGTGACTGCTGCACGGGCGCCCGGTCCAGGAAAAACGAAAGGCGGTACCGCCCTGCCCTTGCGCTCCGACAGCGCCTTCACGTCTGCGATCTGATCGCCGATGATCCGGATTGCCATTTCGCACAGCGGGACAATATGGTCGCGGCCGTTCTTCGCGCGCCTGGCTGGTATCGTCCAAAGGTCGCGTGTCAAGTCCAGTTCGCCGTGCTCCATGCCGGCGATCTCGCCAACACGCTGTCCGGTAACCAAGCACAGGCGCAGAATGCGGCGGGGGCTTTCCCGCATGTCGGCTTCGGGCAAGGCCGCCCACATCGTCTTGATCTCGTCGGCCGTCAGCACGCGGTCGCGCTCGACCGTTTCGGTCGGCCTAGCCATACCTTCGGTCAAGTTGTTGTCCAGATCGCCACGACCGCGCCCCCATCGGATCATGGCGCGAATGTCCTCGAACACCCGGTTTGCCTCGACGGCCGCGCCCCGGTCCTTCACCGCGTCGATCGCCTTAGTGATGTCGCGACGATGCAGGTCCGCGAGCTTCACCTCGCCGATGCACCCAGATGATGCCTTCTCGACCTTCTTTCCGTCAGCGTCATAGCCGGACACATTCTTGCGCAGCCGGCGCGCGATCTCATCGACCGACCGCCGCGATGATGCCCGGCGGGTGAGATAGCTCTCGACCAAATCAGAGACGGTCATCGAGGCGGCGTGCGCTTTCTTGGCGGCCACAGGGTCGCCGCCCTCTTGCACGCTTGCACGAGTGTCCTTGGCCTTCTGGCGAGCGCCCTTGTCGGTGCCGAGCGGTGTCTCGGGATAGGTGCCGAGCTTCAACCATTGCCGCTTGTCGGGCGGCCCGTAAACCGCGAACCAGGTCTTTTGCCCACCCGCCGAGACGCGCAGCACAAGACCTTTGACGGTCGTATCGAAATAGTCGGCTTTTCGGCCGGAGCCGGCCTTGGCAGCCTGGCAGAATTTGTCGGTGAGTTCGAGTTTCGGCATCTGTCCAGCGACCAATCTTGCTACAACCGGTTGCCCGGGCCCATAAGTGATCTACAGAATGATCTACATAAAACCACGCGCTTTGTCGATACCGGCTGCGACAGGTCGCGACGGGATGAAACACTAATTTATTGTTATTCAAAGAATTTTTAGAAATTCAGGCTGTCGCACGCTGATCCAGAAAATCACATTGGAAACCCTCTGTTAACCGGTTGGTCGCTGGTTCGAATCCGGCCCGGGGAGCCAAATTTTTCAAGCCCTTGAGACGGTCAGGTCGCCCATAGGGGCTGATCTATGGCATGTCTGCAAAATCGTGGTCAGCAGGTTGATTCTCAACTTGACCTGGCGCCGCTGTCCAGCGCTCTCGATGACGCCGCGGCATCGGGAAGGTTCGCGCGAGCAGGCATAAGGCCTTGCTGCGATCTCGGCGATCTTATCTCTTGTCGCCGTTCGGTTGGGTGCCGGTGCCTCTCGCACATCTCGGGGTGGCGGGTCGACATGCTCAAGCTCGGGCGGGGCTTCTTTGTCCCGGCGTTGCACAGGTACCTTCTCCGGTGCGGGCGTCGATGGTGGCTCTTTGATCTTGCTCGGCATAACCGAGTTAACCGCCCTGCCGGTCTCTTGTTCCGTAGCGAGCAGAAAACCTGAATGCGTGGGGAACCGGGAACATCGAAGAGCGTTTTCTCGCATGCTGAAGAAGATCGCCCTCGCCGCCGTGCTGGTCCAGGTTGCCGCAGTTTCCGCTCTCATCACCCAGACGGTGCTCTTCGCGTCCACGGCCACACAGGCCGCCAACGCGCAGCCCGATGACGCAGTTGCTGTCACCGCCGAGAACGAACGGGACAAGCCGGCGCAGCCTATTGTTGCCGGCCAATGCCCAACGCGGCTTGTGGCGAGCAAGGTCTTCACGGGGAACCTGATTACGGCGCAACAATAGCTCGCCATCGATGCCGGCCATCCGTCGATCCCCCCAATTTAAGTCAGGGCGATGTGCTTGAAAGCGCAATGATTCCTGTTACTTGCGGCGCAGGGCGAGTGCGTTTGGGTTGGGCAAGAATTGGTATGATTTCATCGAATATGGAATGCCCGCGCTGTCATGGCAGCGGCAGGGTTTTCGACTGCTCCAAGTGGCACGCGTCAAACGGGCACTGCTGCCCGCAGGGAACCCATCGGGGCGGCTGCCCCGGAAAGACGGGCGCCTGCGCGGAATGCGACGGCCTGGGGACGATGGCGGAGCCTCCGCTGAGAGCCGTGGCGTAATCCGCGAGAGCGGCCCACGCCGCTGATGACGGCGCGGAGGCGCCCGAACGAGCATATCTTACTCTGTTGGTGTTTCTACGGGTGGTGCGGTCAGAACCGTGATGTCCATCCTGGCAATCTTGGATGCCGCGCGGCCTTGCGCGCCAGCATCCATATCGCCGCCTGCGGCAACCATGATTTTGGCCAGATGTCCCACGGCGTCCGTGCTGCGGCCCGGCGAAAATCCTTCGCCGGTTTGCGGCTTCCCCACTGCCGTTTGTTTTTCCGGGACATGCGGATGTTGACTTGCGATAGCGGAAACCATTGAACCTCCTGTGGCGACGCTTCGAACATTATATTAGCGCTGACTGTTGCGAGGCTGACCTAGCCAGTCGCCAAAAACCGCACCAGGAGTTCGAACAAACGATCGAGCCGCCCCGCTACAAGGTGAACTGGTAGGACAGATCACCTTGTAGCGATGTGAAAACGACGATGCAGGCCCGGCCATCCTGGTAGCGCCGCCCCTATCAAGGCTAAGCGGTAACCCCACCGCGACCTGACCTTGTGCCGTCCATCCAAGGAAACTGAGCAAGCGGGTCCTGCAGGATCTTGACGGATCTTGCGAAGCCGGCGACGGCATCGCGCGCCACCGTCAGCGGAACCTGGCCGTCGTGAGCACGCTGGCAGGCTCGAAAGGCCGTCTCGAAAATCGGACCCCGCCGTTCCCTTGGCCACTCGTCAAAGAAGTCGAACGCGTCGTCGAGGCACCCTATTTCTTGAATGAACTCGCCATTCTTGACCAGGACCGGTTGGTCGAACGTCCTGTCACTCATGTAATCCTCCATTCGGCACGGTGGGTTGTTGTGGTTCGGGAAATCATGC
>NZ_RZPH01000371.1:0-5284 GCF_004022825.1 Mesorhizobium sp. M7A.F.Ca.CA.004.04.2.1 | reverse complement strand
TTGCGGCTCTTGTCGGCCTGCGCTTCGAGCGACGCGATCAACTCCTTCAGGCTGCCGGCCTTGGCCGCCAGCGCTTCGGATCGCTGCTTTTCGGCGGCCATTTGCGTCTGCGTGTCGGCTTCGAGCTTCTGCTTGGCCTCCAGCAGCATGCCGAGCCGCTTCTTTTCCGCCGTCTGGTCGCCGACCGCCGCCGTCAGCCGCGCCCGTTCGGCCTCGATCGACGCCGTGATCCTGGTCTGTTCCTTGAGATCGGCAAGCAGGCTATCGGTCTGCTGGCGCAGTTCCGGCACCACCGCGCCGAGCAGGATGGCGCTGCGCACCGACGACAGCGCGTCCTCGGGCTTGACCAGGATCGCCGGCGGCGGGTTGAGGCCCATGCGCTGCAGCGCGCCCAGCACTTCGGCCAGAACGTCGCGCCGCGCCATCAGCGAGGCGCGGATCTTCTGTTCCTGGCCCTTCAGTCCTTCCAGCCGGGCGCCGATGTCCTCGATGTCCTGGCCGAGCTTCTGCTCGGTCATCGCCGACTGGATCAATGCGGCGGTGATCGAGGCGTGATCCTTCTTGATCGTCGCGATATCGGCGGAGAGTTTGGCCAATCGTTCCGACGACAGCGTGATCTCCTTCGAGACCCGTTCATATTCGGCCCGGCTCTGATCCGGATCGGGAGCCATGTCGAGCGTGTTTTCCGCCCGCCCCGCATGCAGCGACAGCACAAGCACCGCCACCGCGATGCCGCAGCGCGCGCGCCAGGAGCCCGTTCTTGATTTTCTGTCTTCAGACATTGAAGCCCGACTCTATGCGTGGCTTCGTTAACGAACAATCAACCATGTTCGAAACCGCCCACTCGATGCAATCTTGCCTCGGCATTGGGGCGGAAATCCGGGTGTACTGCACCAATTCACCGGTTTACGAGCGATGATAAGGATGTCCCGAAAGGATGGTGGCCGCCCGATAAAGCTGCTCTCCCAGCATCACGCGCACCAGCTGATGCGGCCATGTCAACAATCCGAACGACATCACCAGTTCGGCCTGGTCGCGCAGCGACTGGTCGTGACCGTCGGCGCCGCCGATGGCGATGACCAGCGCCTTGCGGCCACCGTCACGCAACAGGCCGAGGCGCCCGGCGAAATCTTCCGAGGAAAAGCTTTTGCCGCGTTCGTCCAGCAGGATCAAAGCGGTGCCGGGCTGCAACTGCGTCTGCAGTTTCTGGCCTTCCTCACGCCGGCGCTCGTTGGCGGTCTGGCTGCGCCCCTCGGCAATCTCGGCAATGCCGCCAAATTCAAGCCCCACGGCCGGGCCGCTCTTGGCGAAGCGCTCGAAATAGCGGTCGGCAAGCAGCTTTTCGGGGCCGGCTTTCATCCGGCCCACGGCATGAACTGATATCTTCATCCTCGCCTTGTAAGCCGCGCGAACGACTTAGTGGAGCGTTTCTTCCTCGAGGTCCGGCGCCTGCCACATCTTTTCGAGATTGTAGAATTCGCGGACTTCGGGGCGGAAGACATGGACGATGATGTCGCCAGAATCGATCAGGACCCAGTCGGCGCCGGACAGCCCCTCAACGCGCGCGGTGCCGAGACCGGCATCCTTGATCGCTTTGAGAAGATGATCGGCGACAGCCGCGACATGACGGTGCGATCGGCCCGAAGCGACGACCATGTAGTCGCCGAGGCTCGATTTCCCCTGGATGTCGATGGAGACAATGTTTTCGGCCTTGGAGTCTTCCAGACTGGCAAGGACTGTCTTGATGGCGCGGGACACGGCGTCGTCTACGCTGATCCTGGCCGGCGAAGGCATGATATCGGCCTTCTTCCGCAGTGCTGTTCTCAGTGTATTTCCTTTCGCAGCAAGAACAACCAAATCACCCCTTGAAGCAGGTGACACCACTTAGATAGGCAGAGTTCCCTGACAGTTTCAAGACGGGACCCTGCCTCGCACGAACGTATTGTCGCTCTTGTGGTTCCGCTGCACGCCGGAAAAGATCGGAACCCTCACCGCCCGCATGGGTTATCGGCTCACCGACCAACCGGATTCCCCCCATGCCGATCGACCCGCAAAACGCCTTTCTCAGCGTCCAGGCTGGCCTCGCCCAACTGAGCACGCTGATTGTTTCGTACTCCTTCTCGGCCATCGGTGCCGTCATCCTCTTGATTGTCGGCTACATCGTCGCCGGTCTTGCCGAACGTTCGATCTTCGCCGGTCTCGGCCATATCCATGGTTTCGATGCGACGTTGCGGCATTTCTTCTCCAAGATCGTCCGCTACGCCATCCTGATCCTCGTCACCATCATGGTGCTCGGCCAGTTCGGCGTGCAGACGGCCTCGATCATTGCCGCGATCGGTGCCATTGGCCTCGCCATCGGTCTGGCGTTGCAGGGCACGCTGCAGAACATCGCCGCCGGCATCATGCTTCTGGCGCTGCGGCCGTTCCGCATCGGCGAATCCGTCGAGGTTGGTTCGATCGCCGGCACGATCGAGGAAATCGGTCTGTTCGCGACCAAGCTCAGGACCGCCGACGGCGTCTACATCCTGGCGCCCAACTCGACGTTGTGGAACCAGCCGGTGCGCAACTTCTCGCGCAACGGCGTACGCCGCAGCGACATCACACTCTCCATCGGCTCCTGGAACGACATCGACAGGGCGCAGAAAACCTTGCTTGCCACTGCCGCGGCCGAACGGCGAGTGAAACGTGAGCCGGCGCCGATCGCTTTCGTCTCGACATTGGGTGACAGCACTGTTTCGATTGCCTTGCGCTATTGGACATCGTCGGCGGACTTCTTCGCCACCCAGACTGATCTCACCAAGCGCGCCAAACAGGAATTCGATAGCGAAGGCATATCGATCCCGCTGCCGCCGCCGGAAGCGCCCCAACCCGAAGCCCGCCGGCAATAGTCGGTTGGCTCAGTGCCGGCCCTCATCGTCCGGTGCGAAGGCAAGTTCGACCGGCAAAGGCGCCTGCGCCGTCATCGGTGCGAAACTGCCGGTTTCACCGACCGGGACCGCACGCGTCGTGAACACACGCAAAAGCACGAACAGGCAGAAGGCAGCGGCGATGAGAACAGCCACATAGATGAAAGCCTGCGTTCCGAAGACGGCCGACAGCGCCGTCACGATGCCGGGCACGACGAAACCCGACAGCGACCAGGCAAACAAAAGCGAACTGGACAGCGCCACCATGTCGTCCTTGCCGGCGCGGTCGGCGGCATGTGCGCTGGCCAGCGAATAGATCGATTCCGAGGCGCCGTCCCACACGATATAGATCACAACCAACGCGGCCAACGCGCCGCCATCGTACCCGAGCGCAAATACGCCGGCGACCATGGCGAGCGCGGATGCGGCGATCAGCACATAGCGGCGGTCGGTTCGATCAGAAATCCAGCCAAGCGGGATCTGCAGGATCAGCGTGCCGAGAGGCATCGCCGAAAGCAGCAGCGCCACATCGGCCTGGCTGTAGCCCTTGGCCGTGGCGTGGATCGGCGCGAAGCCCGCAATCGACATTGACAGGCCGCCGACCGCAAGCATGCCGGCGACGCCGACCGGTGAAACCCGCCAGGCGCGGCGCAGCGCCACCGAGGCCGCCTGCGGTGCCGGCGGCTGGGCAAGTCGGGTCATCCCGACGGGAAGGATCGATAGCGCCGTGAAGGCGATGCCGATCAGCGGCGCATCCGCTGTCCTGATATCCACCAGCGCCAGCGTCGCGTAGCCGACGCCAAGCCCGGCGACATAGGCAACGTAGAAGAAAGCCATGACCCGGCCACGGATGGCGTTGGCAACGGCGTCGTTCAGCCAGCTCTGCGCGACGATGAACAGGCCGCAGATGGCAAAGCCGTAGAGCGCGCGGGCGGCTATCCACAGCAGCGGATGGACCCCGGCGCCGACGGCGGCGTTGGCGAGTGCGATCAGCGCCGACAACACCATGAAGGCACGGGCATGGCCGACCCTTCGCACCAGCGGTCCGGTCAGGATGCAGCCCGCCAGCCCACCGGCCGAAAGTCCGGTGATGATAAGTCCGGCCCAGGTCGGATCGAAACCCTCGGCGCCGAGCCGAACCGGGATATAGGCAAACATCAGCCCGTTGCCGACGGCTATCAGTGCCATCGACACGATGACGCTGGCAATCGCGATCAGCGGTGTGGGCTCGGCGCCCTGCTCGGCTTCGCTGCGGGTTTTCCTGGGAATCGACATGCCTGCTCAGGATTGCCCATGAAACGGGCAAAGGGAGCGATAAAAGCGACATGGGCGGGCGGTCGGGCTCACCCCTTCGCCAGCTTGCGGATCGCACTTGATGACAGCGACGAGCGCGGGCCGTGGATAAAGGTCCAGGCCGGCGCTTTCATGCGGGCAAGCCGCGGCGCATCGCCCTCGTCGATGCGGGCATAGTCGAAGGTCTTGGCGACGACGGAGGACAGGAACGACAGCGTCGCGCCCGGGCGGTCGATGACGGCGATCGGGAAGGTCATGACGATCTCGCGCCAGCGCTGCCAGCGGTGGAAATCGCGCAAACTATCCGCACCCATGATCCAGACGAAGTCGACCCCGGGATTGCGCGCCTTGACCAGCGCCAGCGTGTCGGCGGTGTAGCGGACGTGATGGGCGGCTTCGAAAGCGGTGACCTTGATCTTCGGGTTCTTGGCGATCTGCTCCGACAGCTGCAGCCGTTCGCCGAGCGGCGCCAGTTCCCTGGTGTTCTTCAGCGGATTGCCCGGCGTGACCATCCACCACAATTGGTCGAGCGCCAGGCGCCTGAGCGCGATCTCGGCGACCAGCGCATGGCCGGCATGCGGCGGATTGAACGAGCCGCCGAACAGGCCGACGGCGAGGCCTTTCTCGGCATGCGGCATCTTCAGGTAACGGGAGGGTACCGCCGGTTCGGAAGATGCCAGCATTGCCTCAGGCTCTGACAACGAAAAGATTCAAGGCCTCACCTGTCCCGACCCGCGCACGCGGTATTTGAACGAGGTCAGCTGCTCGACGCCGACCGGTCCGCGCGCATGCATCTTGCCGGTGGCTATGCCGATCTCGGCGCCCATGCCGAACTCACCGCCATCGGCGAACTGCGTCGATGCGTTGTGCAGCAGGATCGCCGAATCGATCTCGTTGAAGAATCTTTCGACGGCTTGCGCGTCCTCGGCGACGATCGCCTCGGTGTGATGCGAGGAAAACGTCTCGATATGCTCGATGGCACCGGCAACGCCGTCGACCAGCTTCACCGCGATGATGGCGTCGAGATATTCAGTCACCCAGTCGGCATCGATCGCCGGCTTGGCATCGAAAAACACTTTCAGCAC
>NZ_RZPH01000370.1:0-5289 GCF_004022825.1 Mesorhizobium sp. M7A.F.Ca.CA.004.04.2.1 | reverse complement strand
AGCCACATCTGTTTGGCACTCTCGTTGGCGTCTTTTTCCTGTATATGGTGGATTCCGGGATGAATATGGTCGGCTTCCCCTTTGCCGCCCGCCACATCTTCCAGGGACTGGTGCTCATCGTCGCGGTTGGAGCAAATGCGCTTCTCAACCGTGAAGAAGTCCATCTCAAGTTTATCTGAGGTGACGGCGATGAACGCGACACCACTGGTTGAACTGAAGAATCTCGAGAAGGAGTTCGCCGGCACCAAAGCGTTGAAGGGCGTGAGCCTTAGCTTTCTGCGCGGCGAGGTGCACGGCCTGCTTGGTGAAAACGGTGCGGGCAAGTCGACCCTCATCAAAATCTTGACGGGTGTCTATGCCCCGAGCGCCGGTGAGATTTTCCTTGAAGGGTCACCGGTCAGGGTTTCCAGCCCGCCGGAAGCCCATCGGCTGGGCCTCGGAGCGGTCTATCAGGACGCAGAACTGGTATCCAGCTTCACGGTTGGGCAAAATATCCTTCTCGGCAATGAGCCCGGGAGGATCGGTATAAGCGACCGGGCGATCCATGACGAAGCTGCGGAGATTCTGTCGCAAATGGGCATCGAGCTCGACGTGCGGCGGCTTGCCGGCGCACTGTCCGCAGCCGAGATGCAACTCGTCACCTTGGCGACCTTGTTCCATCGGCGCTACAAACTGATCGTTCTTGATGAGCCGACAGCTCGCCTTTCGGCAGCGGAATCGGAAGTTCTTTTTCGGATCGTCGATGGCTTCAAAGCGCAGGGGATAGCCATCGTTTACATCTCCCATCGCCTTCGAGAGGTCCAGCAGATCTGCGACCGCGCCACGATCCTTCGAGGGGGACTTGTTTCCGGAACCCTTAATCGTGGCGAGGTCACCGAAGACCGCGTTACTGAACTCATGGTGGACCGCAGCCGCTCTGAGCTTGCGACCTACAATGATGGCAACAGCGTCCGTCCAGAAGTCCTGGTTGAGGTTGCTGGCCTCGGCACGGCGCAGTTGGCGCCCCTCAGCTTCAAGATGCAAGCCGGAGAGGTGCTGGGCTTCACCGGTCCCGTTGGCGGCGGGATGGAAGATGTCGCACGGGCGCTTGGCGGCATCAGCCGGCATTCCGGCACGGCAAAGGTGCGGGGCAAAGCGGTCAATCTGGCCACCCCGATCGCTGCACGTCGTTCAGGCATCGCGCTGATCCCCGAGGACCGGCGCAAACAAGCCCTTTTTCCCGCACTCTCGGCTGCCGAAAACATCTGCCTGCCGGTCCTGCATTCGCTGCAACATTTTTTGATGATCCGGCCCGGCACCATGAAAAGATATGCAGAAGCCGTGCTGGACCAGCTTGCGGTGCGCCCACGCGCTTCCTCCACGCAGGTGCGCTTCTTCTCCGGTGGCAATCAACAGAAGCTGGTCATCGGCAAATGGATGAGTGCGAAAGCCACCGTCTATATCATCGTGGAGCCGACCAACGGCGTCGATGTCGGTGCGATCAAGGAAATCTACGATATCATACTGCAACTTGCCCGCGATGGCGCCGCAGTCCTGCTCATTTCGTCGTCCCTGAACGAAATGCTCGCGCTCGCCGATCGGATCATGGTCATTCATGACGGCAACTGCGTCGCGGAGGCACCGAAAAAGAGCTGGACATATGACGACCTTCTGGCCGTCACCCTGAGCGGCAAGTCGCGACACACGGCGTCGCCGCCGCACGTCACCCGTTCAACAGAAGAGGAAAGCAGATGAGCACGGATATCAGGCTCTACATGTTCCAGACTGGGCAGATTCGACAGAAGGAGGTCGATATCAAGCTTGGCTACAGCCAGGACGAGTTCTTCACCCCAATCCCCTGGTACCTAATCGTCCATCCCAAGGGAAACATCGTTATCGACGGCGGCACAGCGGTTGAAGCAGCGCGTGATCCGGTTGGCTGGTGGGGCGACACCACAAAGAAATACTATCCTATCATGGATCCCGAAGAGGGCTGCGTGAACCAACTCGGCAAGATCGGAATGAAGCCCGACGATATCAAGTTCGTGCTGCATTCGCATTTGCATCTCGATCACTCCGGCGCCTGCGGCAATTTCCCAAAAGCCCGCCATCTTGTGCAGCGGCGGGAGATTGCATGGGCGTTCGCCGCCGACTGGTTCATGCAAGGCGGCTATATCAAGAAGGATCTGACCAAGGATGGCATCAACTGGGACGTGATGGAGGGCGAGGACCAGTATGATGTCTTCGGCGATGGCAGCGTGCAGACATTCCTGTCTCCGGGACACACCCCCGGCCACCAGTCCATCATGGTACGGCTGCCCAACACCGGTTCGATCCTTCTCGCAATCGACGCCGCTTACACGATGGATCACTGGGAAGAGAAATGCCTGCCCGGCGCGCTGACGTCCGCGCAGGAAGCCGCTGCTTCCGTCAGAAGGCTGCGGCGCATCGCCGAGAAAGAAAACGCGATTGTCGTGCCAGGCCACGACATGGAAACCTGGAAGAAGTTCAAGAAAGCTCCGGCGGAATACTATGACTAGGTTCCGCTGAAATATGCGGCCGGCTGAAGATCGCCGGCCGCACCGCTAAAAACCAAAATGGTCCTTCAAAATCAGTTGCGCGCGCGGACCGCCTCAACAAGGCGGCGCGGTACGCGTGGCGGGTTGCACGAGAGTATTTACCAGATGCACAAGGCTGCTCTCGATCAAATCCAGCAGCGCTGGAACGAGGCCTCCGCGCCATGGGATAAGAAATTGCTCTCCCAGATTTATACGCAGGACGCTCTTTTTTTCGGTCTACTGCCTAGGTTGTACGTCGGACGATCTGAAATAGAGGAGTATTTTGGAAGCTATCAACTCATACTAGAAAAAGTGAATTTAACGCTTGTCGACCAGAATACGAGATCGTTGAGTCGAGGTCTGTTCGCGGCGCAAGGGTTTGGCGATATCGTTAATTACTATCGTGACGGCTCTGTCGTAAAAAATAGGGTCAGGACTTCGTTCGTTGTTTCAAGAATCAATGGTGACTGGCAGATTTATCTGCACCATTTCTCTGAGCTGATCCGGGATAAATAAAGTCTACGGACAGTGGCGAGGCTCGCCAGGAACCGCGCTGAGCAACGGGGGTTCTACTCGCGCGACGGGTGGCGCATAGCTGCCGCTCCTTACCTGCCCCTCGACAGACTCCCCAATATCCCGCGCACGATTGCCCGGCCGACCGACGAGCCAACCGAGCGCACCACCGACTTGATCGCCGCCTCGGCCACCGTCTGGCGGTTGGACGGGCGCGGTGCAGATGTGCGCCTGCCACCGGATTGCGGCGCGGGATCGTCATTGCCGAAGCCCGGAATGGTCCAGCGCGAGCCGCCGCTGCCGGCCTGCTGGGCCTGCTCTTCGGCATCCTGCGCGTCCTTGGCTTTTTTTTGCAGCATTTCGAAAGCCGATTCGCGATCGACGGCCTGATCGTACTGGCCGACGACGGGGCTCTCCTGGATCAGCTTTTGTCGCTCGGCTGCCGTTATCGGTCCAAGGCGCGACGACGGCGGGCGGATCAGGGTCCGCTGCACCATGGACGGGACACCCTTGGCCTCCAGCGTCGAGACCAGCGCTTCGCCCGTGGCAAGCTGGGTAATGGCGGTCATGCAGTCGAAATCGGGATTCGGCCGGAACGTTTCGGCCGCCGTCCTCACCGCCTGCTGCTCACGCGGCGTATAGGCGCGCAGCGCGTGCTGGACGCGATTGCCGAGCTGGGCCAGGACTTTTTCAGGGATATCCAACGGGTTCTGAGTGACGAAATAGACGCCGACGCCCTTCGAGCGGATCAGTCGGACCACTTGTTCGACGCGATCGATCAGCACCTTGGGTGCTTCGTCGAACAGAAGATGCGCCTCGTCGAAAAAGAACACCAGCTTCGGCTTGTCGGGGTCGCCGACTTCCGGCAGCACCTCGAACAGTTCCGACATCAGCCATAGCAGGAAGGTCGCGTAGAGCCGCGGATTCATCATCAGCTTGTCGGCGGCAAGCACGCTGATGGCGCCGCGTCCGTCGCGGGTGGTGCGCATGATATCGGCGATACGCAGTGCCGGTTCGCCGAAGAAATTTGCGGCTCCCTGTTGCTCCAGGACCAGCAGCGTGCGCTGGATCGCCCCGACCGATGGCTTCGTCACGTTGCCGTAGCGCGAGCCGATCTCGTCGGCACGCTCGGCGATGTTGGCCAAGAGCGCCTGCAGGTCCTTCATGTCGAGCAGCAGCAGACCTTCCTCGTCAGCCAGGCGGAAGGCGATGTTCATGATGCCTTCCTGCGCCTCGGTCAGGTTCATCAGGCGCGACAGCAACAACGGCCCCATTTCCGAGACCGTGGCGCGGATCGGATGACCCTGTTCGCCGAACAAGTCCCAGAAGATGACGGGGAATTCCTGGAAGTTATAAGGATCGAGCTTGACCTGTTCGGCCCGCTTGACGAGGAAATCCTGTGCCGTGCCCATCATCGCGATGCCCGACAGATCCCCCTTGATGTCGGCGCAGAACACAGGCACGCCGGCGTTGGAAAATCCTTCGGCCAGGATCTGCAAGGTGACTGTCTTGCCGGTACCGGTGGCGCCCGTCACCAGGCCATGACGATTCCCATATCGTAGCAACAGCTGCTCGGCACGCTGATAGCTGTCGTCGGGCTTGCGGCTGGCGCCGATGAAAATACTGGTGTCGTCAGCCATATGTCCGGTCTCCGCAAACTGATGTGTCTAAAGCCAGTGGCCTTGCCGCAGGTATAGTGAGGCCATTGCACAGCGACAATGCCATTCGTCCAAATCCGGGCCATTCGCCCAAATCGCCCCATTCGTTCAAATCGGGTTTTTGGAGCTTGCGGATTTTGCCGCTGTTTGGCAATCGTCGTCCACGCGGATTGACCTATATCTGATGGATCGAATCCGGTCACTGGAAGCGCATTGCATTGCGATATCGGACCAGGGACCGTAGACTGGACTGCTCCCGGCTGGTGCGGCCGTATGAAACGAGGAGGACGGATGGGCGCCGGAGCCTTGATCCAGGACGTGGAACCCGAAAACATCGAGCGCCAGCGATGGCTCGCATTGGCGGAAAAGGCTTTGGCAGGCGCTTCCTTCGAGGAAAGGCTGGTCTCGCACAGCGACGACAACATCCGTATCGAACCGCTCTACGACCGCAGCACCGCGGCGGAACCGATCGTACGCGCAAACCCGAAATCGCCATGGATCGTCAGCCAGCGAGTCGACGATCCCGACACCAACCGCGCCAAAAGCCAAGCGCTGGAGGATGTGGCACAGGGTGCCACGGG
>NZ_RZPH01000036.1:0-14798 GCF_004022825.1 Mesorhizobium sp. M7A.F.Ca.CA.004.04.2.1 | reverse complement strand
GCTTCGGCCCGGCGAACGCAGCGGCCCCGAGCCGGTCGGGCGGCGCAATCCGGGCGTCATCTACGGCCTCGGCAATTTGGTCGAGAACGCCGTCGATTTCGCCCGCAAAAGCGTCACCGTGCACTGGAGCTGGGACGAGGCCACCGTCACCTTCTCGATCATCGATGACGGCCCCGGCTTTCCGGCCGAGATCATCGACCGCATCGGCGAGCCCTATATGTCGACGCGCCAGGGCAATGAAACCGGCGGCGGTCTGGGCCTCGGCCTGTTCATCGCCAAGACCCTGCTCGAACGCTCCGGTGCCGTGCTCGATTTCCGCAATTCCAGCGGCCTGGGCGAGGGCGCCATGGTACAGATATCGTGGCCGCGTGGTGTGTTCCTCAATCCGGAAATCACTTCGGCCAGCATGTTCGACACCGCCTGAGAGCCTTGAAGGACCTCTAAAAATTGGACAATCGGGCTCAGGAACTATATTTGCGTAAAATTAAGGCAGCAGGAATTTTGAGACTATGACAGGCGACGAGAATATTGGCGCAATGGTTGAAGGCGAGGACACCTCGCTGCTTGTCGTCGATGACGACAAGCCGTTCCTCACGCGTCTGGCCCGCGCCATGGAAGCCAGGGGCTTCGTGGTCGAGACGGCCGAGAGCGTCGAGGAGGCGGTTGCCAAGGCGCGCGCCAATCCACCCGCCTACGCTGTAGTCGACATGCGGCTCGGCGACGGCAACGGCCTCGACGTGGTCGCGGCCATCCGCGAAAAGCGCGAGGATTCCCGCACCATCATCCTGACCGGCTATGGCAACATCGCCACCGCGGTGACCGCGGTGAAGCTCGGTGCGGTCGATTATCTCTCCAAGCCCGCCGACGCCGATGATATCTTCGCTGCACTCACCCGCACCGCCGGCGAGCGCGCGGCGCCGCCTGAAAACCCGATGTCGGCCGACCGCGTCCGTTGGGAGCATATCCAGCGCGTCTATGAGATGTGCGAGCGCAACGTCTCCGAGACAGCGCGCCGGCTCAACATGCACCGCCGCACCTTGCAGCGCATACTGGCCAAGCGCGCGCCGCGTTAGGATCGCAGGGTGTCGCTTGGGGCCAAGTTTGTAACCAGCGGCGGAGAGAGCCCAATCGCCGAAGTCAGCGCCGCCCCTCATCGCCCTGCCGGGCACTTCTCCCCGTATAGTGACGGGGAGAAGTGGCTAGCCGCACCTAGGCGTAATTTCTGTAACGTTGGTGATTGGCGAAATCATAAATGACAGCGTCCCTCTCCCCGTCACTATACGGGGAGAGGATGCCGGCAGGCAGGTGAGGGGCGGCGCTAGCGCTTGGACAATGAAGCCCGCCAAACAGGCGGCTTAACGGAGGCGACATGCAGGATCTGAAGCAGCGGCCGGTTTCCGTCTTCCGCGAATTCCTCGATAGCGAAGCGGCCGGCGGCATCATCCTGATGGTGGCGGCGGCACTGGCCCTGATCGTCGCCAATTCGCCGCTCGCCGAAACCTATTTCTCCGCCCTCCACGCCTATCTCGGCCCGCTCAGTGTCTCGCATTGGGTCAATGACGGGCTGATGGCGGTGTTCTTCCTGCTCGTCGGACTGGAGATCAAGCGCGAGATGCTGGACGGCCAGCTCTCCACCTGGCCCCGGCGCGTGCTGCCCGGCATCGCCGCCGCCGGCGGCATGCTGGTTCCGGCACTCGTCTATGTCGCCGTCAACCGCAACAATGCGGCCGCCCTGTCCGGCTGGGCGATCCCGACCGCCACCGATATCGCTTTCGCGCTCGGCGTGCTGTCGCTGCTCGGCAGCCGCGTGCCGGCTTCGCTGAAGGTGTTCCTCACAGCCCTTGCCATCATCGACGACCTCGGTGCCGTCATTATCATCGCCATCTTCTACACCAGCGGCCTTTCGCTGGCTTATCTGGGTGCTGCCTTCGCCGTCATTGCCGCGCTTGTCGTGCTCAACCGCATGCGGGTGATGACGCTGGTTCCCTATCTCGTGCTCGGCGTCATCCTGTGGGTGCTGGTTCTGAAATCCGGCGTCCATGCCACGCTCGCCGGCGTGGCGCTGGCGCTGACCATCCCGCTTGAGCGTTCCGCCGGGATCGGCCACGATCTCGACCGTTCGCCCCTGCACCGGCTCGAGCACGGCCTGCACAAGATTGTGGCCTTCGTCGTCATCCCGATCTTTGGCTTTGCCAATGCCGGCGTTTCGCTCGCCGGTCTCAGCGTCAGTGCGCTGATCGAGCCGTTGACGCTGGGTGTCGCCGCCGGCCTGGTGGTCGGCAAGTTGGTCGGCGTGTTCGGCTCCTCGGCCCTTGCCATCCGGCTCGGTCTTGCCGACCTGCCAGCCAATGCAGGCTGGACGCACATGATCGGCATATCGCTGCTGTGCGGCATCGGCTTCACCATGAGCCTGTTCATCGGCCTGCTCGCCTTCGCCGGCGACGTGGCGCTGCAGGACGCGGTCAAGGTCGGCATCCTCGCCGGTTCCTTCATCGCCGCTATCCTGGGCGCTGCCGTGCTGCTCATGGCGCCCGCCAGGGGTGGCGTGGAGGACGGTGAAGAGTAGAGGCAGTCTTAGGA
The DNA here is from genome assembly GCF_004022825.1 of Mesorhizobium sp. M7A.F.Ca.CA.004.04.2.1. Lineage (NCBI taxonomy): Bacteria > Pseudomonadati > Pseudomonadota > Alphaproteobacteria > Hyphomicrobiales > Phyllobacteriaceae > Mesorhizobium > Mesorhizobium sp. M7A.F.Ca.CA.004.04.2.1. The sequence continues at coordinate 12,218 of NZ_RZPH01000036.1, read as the reverse complement.
CTTGGGGGACAATCGCTACTCGCTCTCACCCTCCAGCGCCGGCACCGACACGCCGGCAAGCTCTGCCGCCAGCAGCCGCGAAGCGCCGGCCCGCGCGATCCGCAGCATCAGCGCTTTGCGCGTTGCCGCTGCCATGCGGTGCTCGGGCGCATCGCGCAGGATCTCGGCGCCGTAGCCGTCGGAGAGGATGAAGCCGCACTCCTGGGGAAATATCTCCGAGGGCACGCCGGGATGGGTGGCGAAGAAGAAGCGGTCGGAATGCAGCCGGTAGTCGGGCCATTTGCGGTCGACCCTGAAATCCTCGATCGAGGATTTGATCTCGATGATCCAGATATCGCCCTGCCGGGTCAGCGCGACGAGGTCGGCGCGGCGGCCCGTGGCCAGCGACAGTTCGGGCAACACATGTGCGCCCATATCCATGAGCAGCCGCTGTACGCCGCGCCGCACCAGCATGGCGCGTTCGGACTGGCGGCCGTCGATGAGAGGATTGATGAGGATGGGGGAGATGATCGGCATGCCAGGCACCATGCCAGATTTTGTTCACGGTTTGAACCTGTTTTATGCAGACGATTGTATATTCGATATACCCGGATATACCCAAAAGAAGTCAGGCATTGATCCTTGAAAGATTGAGTTTGCGGTGCGTACCGTCGCTTCCATGGGGACGGGTGACGCAAAATCGAACACTAAAGAAGGCCAACAAGTATGGGCCTTTGACCTTGACGCTCTGCGCAAGGCTTTCAGAAAGTCCGTTCGGGAGCATAAAGTCACGGCGGCTGATTGGGCGGAACACGCCAAGCAGTTCCTCGAAAAACAAAGAGATCGTCAGCGCGAATCGACTTGATATGCCGCGCCGATCAATTTCCATTTAGTAACCCTAAGATAGCAGAAAAAAGTCTTTGCGCGTTACCAACCAAAGTCAGATGCAACCGCTTCAGTTCCGCGAATGTCGAATTGCATAAGCAGGGAGACGTCACTTCGACATTTCCGTGAAGGCGCAACCCATCTGCGGGTGGCGCATGGCTTTCTGTAAATTAGCTAAAGCTAATTTAAGTGAAAGGTGATATTTTGGAAGCAGCCGGGGCTCCCCCAATACACCCCGCTCCGGTCAGGCCCGGTGGCGGTCCACCCAAAGGAAGGCTACCGGGCCGATCCCTGCAACCAACCGGTGATCCGCTCGTTGATCCCATGCCGGGTTGATCCCCCGGCACTCCAGGACCTGCCCGCTGCCGAGGGGCGGCGGGCCTTTTTTGCCGATTGGATTCAAGCCCGCAGCGATAGCGAAGGCTCCGGCGGATGCCGGAGCCTTCGCGTTTGGTGATCCCGTCAGAAGTGGATCCAGAAGGATCTGCGGAAACATCTGCGGCGCCAAGAACCATTGCGCCAATAGCGACGGCAAACCCGCCTCCACCCGCGTCGGCGACGGCGGCGGTGCCATCTGCGGTGCCGCACGAACTCGACGCCGTCCTGAACATCGGGACCATCCGGGCCGAGAATGTCGTCGGATGGTTTGTCGAGCTCATCGAGAATGCCGGGCCCCGTATCAGGGATGCCGGCCAGGGCGGTGGCAGGACGCGCGATTGCGACGACGGTCGCAGCCCCTGCAAGCCCAAGCATTCCAGTCAGAAACAATCGCCGATCCATGCCAACCTCCATCGTTGATCATTGCGACAAGGGAAGACATAGAGCGGCAGATTGACGCGCCCAGATGCCGAAGAAAATTGGGTCAATCCCCCTGCCGTGCCGGCGGCGGATCTTTTTAGCGGTCTCTGACAATCCACGCGGCCAAATGCGCCTGTTCCCAGGGATCATTCCTCCGACAAGCCGGTCGCCGTTGCGTCCGTTTCAATGCTCACCGGCACGCCCTGGCGCAGGGAGTTGCTGACCGTGGAAATCGCCGCGGCCCTTGTGATGATCTCCGCCGGGTCGGAGCCGTCCAGTGTCGTGCATGAAACCTTCATGATTGACGAGGTCGCGAGCAAAGGCTTGCCTTCGAGGTTCAGCGTGACGGTCACCGCGATCTTGTTGAGCGTTACACCCATTTCCTCGGCGACGTAGCGAAGGTCGTTGCAGAAGCAGCCGCCGATCGCCAGGGCGAGCAGTTGGCCGCCATTGAAGCACAGGCCCATGCCGCCGGCCTTGCCTTCGGGCCGGTCGACGATGATCGTGTGGCCGCCGGCCCAGCCCATGGCGGCTTGCGTGTCCTCCACATTGCGCAGTTCGACGGTCATCGAGACCATTGCGGATGTCCTCCCGGCAGGAGTCGACCAGGCGTCGGGCCTCGTCGACGTAGAGTCATTATGCAGGCGCAGAGGCGACCTTGTCGCTGGGCAACGCCGCCCCCGCCATGTCATCAAGGATCGGACAATCCGGCCTTTCGTCGCCGTGGCAGGCATGGATCAGTTTCTGCAGCGTCGAGCGCATCGACTGCAGCTCGCGCACTTTCTCCTCGATCGCCGTGACATGGGCGGCGGCAATTTCGCGCACGTTCTGGCTGGCGCGGCTGCGATCCTGGTAAAGCGCCATCAACTGGCGGCAATCGTCGATGGAAAAGCCGAGATTGCGCGCGCGGCGCAGGAAGGCCAGCCGGTGGATGTCGTCTCCGGAATAATCGCGGTAGCCGTTGGCGGCGCGCGCCGGGGCGATCAGGCCGATCTCTTCATAGTAGCGGATGGTCTTGGCCGGCAGGCCGGAGCGGTGGGCGGCGTCACCGACATTCATGACGGTTCTCCTCGATTTCCAGGAGCCCATGGAGCAGGCCCCTTGAATTTGCTTCACAATCCTGTGAGTCCTGTTGCCAAAATGCCATAGTGATACGCTTACCGGTACGTCAAGGCAGGCATATAGGCATCGCGCGCTTGGCAAGCAAAGCAAATGCCAGCATGAATGATGATGAGAGAGCGGCCGACTCGTGCCGCCGAAGTTGGGCGGGGCACCGGATCACCTGATGCGCATGAAGTCGTTTGCAATCATCGCCGCACTGGCGCTCTCCACTGCTATCGCCGGTTGCAGCACCATCGGCTCGCAGATATTCTCCAACAACTACGGCGCGGTCACCGACGCAGGTTATCAGCTGCCGCGCATCCCGATCGAGAAAGTGCCGATGAAGTACCATCGGCAGGAAGTGAACTACGACAGCCCGGAAAAGCCGGGCACGATCATCGTCGATACGCAGAACAAGTTCCTCTACTTCATCGAGGGCGACGGAAGGGCCATTCGCTACGGCATCGGCGTCGGCCGCGAGGGCTTCGAGTGGCATGGCACCGCCCACATTGCGCTCAAGCGCGAATGGCCGACCTGGACGCCGCCGAGGCAGATGATCCAGCGCCAGCCGGAATTGGAAAAGTTTGCCGGCGGCATGCAGCCGGGCCTGAAGAACCCGCTCGGCGCGCGCGCCATGTACCTGTTCAACAAGGGCGGTGATTCAGGCTATCGCCTGCATGGCAGCCCGGAGTGGAATTCGATCGGCAAGGCGATGTCGTCTGGCTGCATCCGCCTGATGAATCAGGACATTATCGACCTCTATGACCGCGCCTCGGTCGGCGCCAAGGTCATCGTTCTCTAGAGGCAGTTTTCGTACGCGGACCGTCTAGGCAACAACGGACGTCCCAAGCAGAAAACCGGGCAATTCGGCCCGGTTTTTTGTTGTTTGCGCGATGCGACGCCTGCTCGGTGGTCAGGACACCGCCGAGAACGAGGTGGGAGCCAAGATTTGGTTGGTGATTGTCTCGGTGATCTGGCCGTCACGCTCGGAATCTTCCCGCGCCTGTGTCCAGGCCGGGTCCTTCACGAACGCCGTCCAGCGCTCTTCGCGTTCGGCCAGCGATTCCCATGCCAGCATGTAGGTCAGGTCGTTGTTCGAAGCACCGATCAGCGTGGTAAAGAAACCCGCTTGGCGGATACCGTGCTTTTCCCATAATTTGAGGGTGATCTTGTCGAAGCGATCAAGAAGCGCCGGCAAGCGTCCCGGCAAAGCCCGGTAAACCCGAAGTTCGTAGATCACTTTGGAGTTCCTTCTGATCGATGCGCCGGAAGCGAAGAAATCGGACCAGATGGTCAGTGGGGTAGAATCATCAAAGGGGCGTCAGGAGACCTGTTCGACCTGCTGCACTTCCGGCACGAAATGGCGCAGAAGGTTCTGGATGCCGTGCTTCAGCGTCGCCGTCGATGACGGGCAGCCGGCGCATGCGCCCTTCATGTGCAGGAACACCGTGCCATTCTCGAAGCCGCGGAAGGTGATGTCGCCGCCATCCTGGGCGACCGCCGGACGCACCCGTGTATCGAGCAGTTCCTTGATGGTGATGACCAGCTCCTCGTCGGCTTTGTCGTAGAACTCACCGGTCTGGCTGGTCTCGGCGGCCGGGCCGGCCTTGGCCATGACGGGCGCGCCGGACATGAAATGCTCCATGATGGCGCCGAGGATCGCCGGCTTCAAATGCTGCCAGTCGGGGCCATCCTTGGTCACGGTGATGAAGTCATAGCCGAAGAAAACGCCGGTGACGCCAGGAATTTCGAACAGCCGGCCGGCCAGCGGCGAGGCAACGGCGGCGCTGTCGGCATCGCGGAAATCGGCGGTGCCTTCCAGAAGCACTTCCTTGCCGGGCAGGAATTTCAGCGTCGCCGGGTTTGGCGTCGATTCGGTCTGGATGAACATGGCCGTCTCCGTGCCCGTTTGGGCATCTAGTTTGGAACAATTCTAAATAGGCTCAATTGGCTGGACATTCAAGCGAAACGCATCGTCGGAACAGCTGGCTGGCGGAATGTTTTTCCGCGCCCATCATCGGACCGGCATCACCTGAAGAGCAGAATCTCAGGCCAGGCTGTCGATTTCCTCGTCCGACAGGTTCTGCGGCACGACAGTCACCGGGATCGGGAAGGCGGCACCCTTGCCGGCCACGGCGCCGACCAGTGGCCCCGGGCCTTCCTTGCCCGCACCGGCGGCCAGCACCAGGATGGCGATGTCCTGGTCTTCCTCGATCAATTTGTGGATCTCTTCCGTCGGCTTGCCTTCGCGCACCACCATCTCGGGCTCGATGCCGAGCTTCTGGCGCACCTTGTTGGCATAGCTGTCGAGCGCGGCGCGCGCCGTGGCGTTGGCTTCCTCGCGCATGATCTTCTCGACACCCAGCCAATGCTGGAAATCGTCCGGCACGATGACATAGAGCAGCACCAGCGTGCCGCTGGTGCTCTGCGCCCGTTTCGAGGCGTAGGCGACGGCGCGCTCGCATTCCGGCGTGTCGTCGATGATCGTCAGGAATTTCCTGCGATGGCCGGCTTCGCGGCTGAGGCGTTTGGAGACCATGTCTATCTACTCGGTGTCTTGCGGCGCAATCTGCCACTGCGGGGGACCGGCGGCAAGCCGCCGGCCTTGTGCCAGTGCACCCGATGTCGCGATCAGCCCTGCAGCAGGCCGATAATGTCGCGCACCGTCTTCATCGTCGCTTCGGCCAGCACGCCGGCGCGCTCGCCGCCATCCTTGAGCACCGCGTCGACATAGGCGCGGTCATCCGAAATGCGGCGCATCTCGCTGGCGATCGGCGCCAGTTTTTCCACTGCAAGATCGGCCAAGGCCGGCTTGAACACGGAAAACTGCTGGCCGGCGAATTCCTTGAGTACATCCGCCTTCGATATCTCGGCGAGACCCGCATAGATGCCGACCAGGTTCTCCGCCTCGGGCCGGCCGGCCAGGCCGTCCAGCTCGCTCGGCAACGCTTCCGGGTCGGTCTTGGCCTTGCGGATCTTCTTCGAGATGTCGTCGGCATCGTCGGTCAGGTTGATGCGCGACAAATCCGACGGGTCCGATTTGGACATTTTCTTGGAGCCGTCGCGCAGCGACATGATGCGCGCCGCCGGCCCGCCGATGACCGGCTCGGTCAGCGGGAAATAGCCGTTGACGGTCTCTTCGCCGACCTGCATCTCGACGCCGACGCCAAGGGCCGCGATGCGGTCGGAGAAGTCGTTGTTGAATTTCTGCGCGATGTCGCGGGTGAGTTCCAGATGCTGCTTCTGGTCCTCGCCCACCGGCACGTGGGTGGCACGGTAGAGCAGGATGTCGGCAGCCATCAGCGAAGGATAGGCAAGCAGGCCGAGCGAGGCGTTCTCGCGATCCTTGCCGGCCTTGTCCTTGAACTGCGTCATGCGGTTCATCCAGCCGATGCGCGCCACGCAATTGAAGATCCAGGCGAGCTCGGCGTGCTGCATGACCCGCGACTGGTTGAAGACGATGTGCTTCTTCGGGTCGATGCCCGAGGCCAGGAACGCAGCGGTGATCGACCGCGTCTGATCGGCTAGGTCTTCATAAACGAGTTGGGCTGTCAGCGAATGCAGGTCGACGACGCAATAGATGCAATCGGAGGTGTCCTGCAGGGCAACGAATTTCTTGATGGCGCCGAGATAGTTGCCGAGATGCAGATTGCCGGTCGGCTGGACACCGGAAAAGACGAGTGGCTTGAAGGCGGTCATGATTGTCCTCATGGCTTGTGGAGGGCCGTATAAGCGTGATTCCGAAAAGTTGCAGACTTTTCGGAGCCAATCGCGCGGCTGGAAACCGCGCGCGGCGAAAGTCTTGCGACGGCGCGCTTATGGACGAAGACGGCGCTGCGATCAAGACGGCGCTGCGGGCGTGTCGGGCGCTCTACTCGTCCAGGTCGGTCTTTGCGACCGGTGGCGCCGACTTGCCCGATCCCCGCTTGACGTTGCGTCGGATCATGCCGAAATCGGCACCGCCTGTGGCGAAGGCGGTGATGAAATAAAGCAGCGCTCCGCCGGCAACCAGCGACAGCAGCGTCGTCGCCTTGACCACCAGCGGCGAGCCCGGCCCTAGCCTGACGGCGAACCAGTGCTCGGCAAAATAGAGTGCCGCCCCCATTACGGCCGCCGACAGCACCAGCCGTGGAATGCGCTTCATCAGCGGCACGTCGCGCCCCCAATGGCCGCGCCGGATCAAGACGCCGACCAGCATCACCGCGTTGACCCAGCCGGCGACGGCCGAGGCCACCGCGATGCCGGGCGCGCCCATCCGTGGAAACAGCGTCAGCGCCGTGGTGACGTTCACCGCCACCGAGATGGCGGCAAAGATCATCGGCGTGCGCGTGTCCTCGCGGGCGAAATAGCCTGGGGTGAACGCCTTGATCAGGACGAAGGCCGGCAGGCCGAGGCCGAAGATCGCCAGGATCGCCGCCACCGTCGGCGTCGAGCCGTTGGCGGCGAATGCGCCGCGCTCATAGACCAGCCGCACGATCGGCTCCGACATCACCCAGAGTGCCGCGGCTGCCGGCAGGGTAAGGAACAGCGTGAACTCGACCGAGCGGTTCTGCAGATTGGCCGCCTCGATCAGATTGCCCGACTTCAGCGCCCGCGACAATTCGGGCAACAGCACGATCGCCACCGCAACACCGACCACGCCGAGCGGCAACTGGTAGATGCGGTCGGCATAGGCGAGCGAGGATACCGCGCTGTTCTGCGCCGAGGCGATCGCCGTGCCGATCAGCTGGTTGATCTGGGTGATGCCGCCGGTGATGGCCGCCGGCAGCGCCAGGATCAGCAGCCGCTTGACCGCGGGCGTCATTTTCGGCCGGCGGAAGCCGATCGAGATGCCGGCGTGGCGCACCGCCACCCAGACGATCGCCAGTTGCACCAGTCCGGCGGCAAGCACGCCCCAGGACAGCCCGTAGCCGACGGTGAGGGCATCCGAGCCCTTATACCAGGCATAGGCGAGCACGCCGATCAGGATGATGTTGAGGAACACCGGTGCCACCGCGGCGGCGAAATAGCGGCGCAGCGAATTCAGCATGCCCGCCATCATCGCGCCCAGCGACATGCAGATCAGATAGGGAAACATGATCGTCGCCAGCGTCACCGTGGTGTCGAACTTCCCCGGCGTGCCGGCAAAACCCGGCGCCACCAGATAGCGCACGATCAGCGGCATCGACAGTTCCATGATGATCGTCAGCGCCAGCAGCGCCGTGAACAGCACGCCGAACACTTCCTCGGAAAAGCGCTTGGCGCCTTCGGTACCGTGGGTCTCGATCTCCTTGGCGAACAGCGGCACGAAGGCGGCGTTGAAGGCGCCTTCGGCAAACAGCCGGCGAAAGGTGTTGGGAAACTGGAAAGCGGCGTTGAAGGCATCGGCGACCGGTCCGGTACCGAGTGCGGCGGCCATCAGCATCTCGCGGCCGAAACCGAGCGCGCGGCTCATCAGCGTGCCGGAAGCGACCGTTGCGAATTTCTTGACGAGGCTCATGCTTTTGGGAACTGCCTGCGAAATTGGGACGAAGTGATGGTCGTTGTCACTCGGCCGCCGCCCTGGACTTGCCGCCGCGTTCGGGCACGATGCCTTCGAGCGTTGCCATCAGCCGATTGCGGATGGTGGCGATGCGGGCCGGGCTGTCTATCTTCTGGCCAGTGAGATCGGTGACATAGAAAGTGTCGATGACCTTTTCGCCGAAGGTGGTGATGTGGGCCGATGCGATGTCGAGCGACAGGTCGGAAAGCGTTCCGGTGATCTCCGACAGCAGTCCCGGCCGGTCGAGGCCCTCGACCTCGATGACCGAAAAACGGTTCGACAGCGTGTTGCGGATTTCGGCGCGCGGCGGGATCTTGAACACCTTGGAGCCGCGCCGCGGCTTGGTGCGCTTCTCGATCATTTCCGGCAGCCAGCTCTTGCCCGACAGCACGTCCTCGATCAGCCGGCCGACACGCTCGGCACGCCGGCGCTCATCCTCGTCGCGATCGAATTCTCTGCTGATCAGGATCGTGTCGAGGGCGCGGCCATCCGACGTCGTGAAGATCTGCGCGTCGACAATGTTGCCGCCGGCTCCGGCGCAAGCCCCGGCGATGACCGAGAGCAGACGGGGGTGGTCCTGCGCCAGCACGGTGATTTCGGTCACCGCCTCGAACTGGTGGGTCTTGACCATGGTGGCAAGCTTGTTGCCTGACACGTCGGCTTCGCGGATGAACTCGGCATGGCGCAACTGGTCTGCGAGATCGACGGTCAAAAGGTAATTCTCGTAGTGTTGGCCGACATAGCGCTTGCGGGCTTTGTCCGGCCAGTCGGCAAGCGCCTCGGCCAGGCGCTCGCGCGCCGCCGCCGTGCGCTGCGCGCGCGACACTTCCGAAAACCCGCCGGTCAGCAGCAATTCGGTCTCGTAGTAGAGCGTGCGCAGCAGCTGGCCCTTCCAGCCGTTCCAGACACCGGGTCCGACGCCCCTGATGTCGCAGACGGTGAGGATCAAAAGCAGCTTCAGCCGCTCGACCGACTGCACGATCGCGGCAAAATCCTCGATGGTCTTGCGGTCGTTGAGGTCGCGGGTCTGCGCCGTCATCGACATCACGAGGTGGTTCTCGACCAGCCAGGCCACGGTTTCGGTATCGGCAGGCGACAGCCCCATATGCGGGCAGATGCGACGGGCGATCCTGGCCCCGGCCTCGGAATGGTCCTCCGGCCTGCCTTTGGCGATGTCGTGCAGCAGTACGGCGACATAGAGCGCCTCGCGGCTCTTCTTCAGGCCCGGCATCAGCGTGTGCGACAAGGGGTGGACCTTTTCGCCGTCGCCGCGCTCGATCTCGGCCAGCACGCCGATGCAGCGGATCAGATGCTCGTCCACCGTGTAGTGGTGGTACATCGAGAACTGCATCATGGCGACGATCTTGCCGAAATCCGGGATCAGCCTGCCGAGCAGTCCGGCTTCGTTCATGCGACGCAGATTGAGTTCGGCATTGCGATCCGAGGTCAATATGTCGAGGAACAGCCGGTTGGCCTCCTCGTCGCGCCGCAGCGACTTGTTGACCAGGCCGAGCGAACGGGTCAGCAGCTTCAGCGCGTCAGGGTGGAATTCCAGACCGTGCTTGTCGGCGAACCAGAACAGCCTGAGCAGATTGACCGGATCGCGCTCGAACACCTGGTCGTCGGCGATGTTGATGCGGTGGTTGTCGACAATGAAGTCGGAAGTACCGGCCAGCTTGCGCTTGCGCCTGGAGAAAGTCAGGAAGATGCGGTTGAAGCCAGGTACGTGCTTGGCCTGCTCCTCCTCGAGCGCGGCGCAGAAGATGCGGGTCAGGTCGCCGACGTCCTTGGCAACGAGAAAGTAGTGCTTCATGAAGCGCTCGACCGCCGACAGGCCGGGGTGTGTGGTGTAGCCGAGCCGTTCGGCGATCTCGCGCTGGATGTCGAAATGCAACCGCTCTTCGGCCTTGCCGGTGAGGAAATGCATGTGGCAGCGTACCGCCCACAGGAAATCCTCGGCCTTCTGGAACTCGCGGTATTCGCCCTCGGTGAAGACGCCCTTGTCGACCAGTTCCTCACCGGTGCGCACCCGATAGAAATATTTGCCGATCCAAAACAGCGTCTGCAGGTCGCGCAGGCCGCCCTTGCCGTCCTTGACGTTGGGCTCGACCAGATAGCGGCTTTCGCCGGCCTTGGCATGGCGGTCATCGCGTTCGGCAAGCTTGGCCTGGACATATTCGGGGCCGGTCGTGCGCACCACCTCATGGTCGAACCGCAGCATCAGTTCATCATAGAGCTTTTCCTCGCCCCACAGGAAACGTGCTTCGAGGATCGAGGTGCGAATGGTGACATCGGTGCGCGACAGGCGCAGGCATTCGTCGATGTTACGGGTGGCGTGGCCGACCTTCAGCCCCAGGTCCCACAGCATGTAGAGCATGTATTCGACTGTCTGTTCGCCCCACGGCGTCTGCTTGTAGGGCAGCAGGAACAGAAGGTCGATGTCGGATCCGGGCGCCAGCGTTCCACGGCCGTAGCCGCCGACAGCGACAACGGCCATGCGCTCCGCCGAAGACGGGTTCTTGACCCGGTAGACATGGGTGACGGCGAAATCGTAAAGCGCCCGGATGATCTCGTCCATGAGGTGCGACAGCCGCGCCGCGCAGGCGCTGCCGCCGCCATCGTCCATCAGCATGCGTTCGGCAATGGCGCGCCCTTCCGCCAGTCGTCCCTTGAGCAGTTGGAGCACGCCATTGCGCGCGACCTGCCCGGAGCCGTCGCCCGCCGTGGCCGCGGTCAGCGCGGTCATCTCGCGGCGCAAGGCTTCGCCGTCGATCAATTCGTCGAGCTTCAGGGAGATTCTTGCCATATACCCAGCCGGCCTTGCCGTTTCGGCGGCGTCTATAGCGCGTTTTCGCGGCGCTGGGTATGGGGCGTTGAAAGCCGGTTCAAGACCCGGCTGAGCTCTGGCTCGGATAAGTAAATGGAATGACCATTCTCCGCTTCAGTCGACAGAAATCGGCAATGCGCTTGCCTATTCGCCGAGCCTCGGCTTTTACCTTCGCTATGGCTGTCTTTCTGCGTCTCCCGGTCCCGGCGGCGCACTGGATATCGCGCTTTTCCCTGAGCAGGCTTGGCAATTGGAGCGCCCTGTCGCCAAGGAACTGATCTTGTGCGCAGAGCGCAGGAACAAGCTGATAGATCGTCTCGCCTCGCAAAACCGAAAACTCGGGGTTGAAGACAAGGTCGTCGACAGCGATGCCGATCTCCTCTGTGGCCTTGATCAGGTCGAGCGCGGTTTGCCTGGAGATGATGTAGCCGGCGGTTCCTATATGTCCGGCGTCGAGTTTGGATGTGGAAAAGCCGTGACCGATGGCAATGCGCTTGCGTCGGATCACGGTCTTGCAAAAATAGCTTTCGAGCTTGACGACTTCGGCATCGGCTGGAATCCAGTCGCTGTCGCGAAGCAATGCGCCGGCTTTCGCGGCAAAGACGATGTCGTCCTCGAAGATTGCCCCGTAGCGAGCGTCGCCTTGCGCGATGGCGGCCCAGCAGGCCCGGTGACTGAGCAGGCAGGCGATCTCGCCGTCAGTCAATGGCAGCCTGTTCCGATATCCGACATTTTGTGGCAGCTGGTCCAGGTCCGGCCGATCCCGTGCGTCGATGGCCTGAACGCGTTCGAATGGGACGCCGATGCGGACAAACTCCGCCGTCACACGGGCAAGGCGATCGGGAGACCGATCGAGATTGATGACCAGACGCTTCATTGCCAAAGAAAATCTCACCCCCGGGACGCTCGCTCTCTAGCAGGCGTGGTGTTGCCGCGTGATACTTTTTTTGGGGAGGATGGACGCGCCGTCGACCGGAAAAGAAAGTCGAAACAGCCCTTGACCTTCCAGTTACTGGAAGCCCTATCTCCGCGTCACACACCGACCCATCGAGGCATTTTCGAATGACGCATTCCGATCACGATCATCACGCGCATGGTAGCTGCTGC
>NZ_RZPH01000369.1:0-5291 GCF_004022825.1 Mesorhizobium sp. M7A.F.Ca.CA.004.04.2.1 | reverse complement strand
CTGGCAGCCGAACCAGACGCTTCCGGACCGATCGGTGTCCATGTGGCGGATCGACAGCTGATGCAGTGCGGCCGGCAATTCGTGCTTCTCGATAAGATCGCCGGTGACGCGGTCTATCAGCACATAGGACGGCTTCATGGTTGCAATGTTGAGCTCGGCGCGGCCGTAATCCGGATGGGTCTCGATGCCGCCATTGGCAACCGCGATCGTCCTGCCATCGCCCAGGAGCAGAAGCTCGTGCGGACCCATGCCATAGGTCGGGAATTCGCCGACACGGCTGAATTTGGCCCGCGCATCGTAGACGCCGACGACGCCGGCGGCGTTGTCGAAGTCGTTTTCGGTGGCATAGAGCAGCGCACCGTCGGCCGAGAACACGCCATGGCCGAAGAAATGCCGGCCGGCGATGCTGGCGATGGTCAGCGGCGCGTCACGGCCCGAGTGATCGAAAACCACGGCGAAGGTGCCGGGCTGACGCGCGAAGACCACCGAGCGTTTCGATATGGGATCGAAGGTGACATCGTGGCCGCGATCGGGCAGGTCGATCGCATGCAGGACCTTGCCGGCCTCGGACAGGACGGCAGCGCCAAAGCTGCCGTCGCGTTTGACGAAAGCCGTGGCGAAGACGGCGTCGGCCACAAGCGTGGTTGCCCAGGCCGAGGGCGTCATCGTCGCCATGAAGCCAACGCCTGCAGCTCTCAGGAAATCGCGGCGATCTATCAGAGGGGTTTTCAAGGATCAATCTCTCTTCTTGAGCATGATCTTTTCCGAAAACCGGCTTCCACTTTTCGGGATCATGCTCAGTCCCCATCCAGCGAGGAGAAGCCTGCGGTCAGTCCGAATTCGGCGGTCAACCTGGTGCCAATCAAGGCCGAGAGGCTGGAGGTGATCAGCGCGAAATGATCGAGCTTGTCACGCAGCGCCGGATCGGCAAGCGCCTTGTCGATTGGACCGCTGACCGCCTTGGCGGTGGCGACACCGTTGACCAGCTGGATGTGGATCGATTCGGCCATCCAGCGCGCATCGGTCTGCAGGGCATCGCCCAGCTTCGAGGCCTGGAACAGCGTATCGATGCCGGAGAGATTGCCGGCCAGTGACGCGGTGGTGTTTTGCGAGCGCCAGTAGATTGCCTGTTTCGGCTTGTCCGCATCCGGCTTGCCGCCGAAAAACCCTTTCAGGCGCACGTCGCGCACCATTTCGAGCTCATTGATGAAGACGCCGACCAGTTCCGTCACCGCTTCGTTGCCGTCGCGGTAAAGTGGGTTCTGCGGCCCCGGATTGGCCCAAAGCGCTGCAAAGCCGTCCGGCTTGTTCCAGGCGGCGCTGACCTCACCGGCCATGGCTTCGATGTTGCCGGCAACCGCCGCGCCATATGCGCAGCGGTAGGGATCATCCTTGCCGGCAAGTGCATCGGCGCCGTCGCCGTAAAGAACGAATTCGAGCGCGCCCAGCCCCTGCATGGCAACGCTCTTGCCGGCCAGTTGTGCCGGATCGGTCGCGGTCGGATCCTTGTCGGACAGCGCCGCCTGTACCTGTTTCAGGCCGATGCTCTTGCGATCCGGCCAGAACAGCATGCGCTCCAGCCGGTTGTTCTCCTTGATCGGTCCGAAGCCGATGATTTCGGCTGACGACCAGGCATAGACGGTGGCGGAGAATTCGGCGCGTGCGGCATCGAGTTCTCCTTGCGAGGGCGTGACGCACAGCTCGCGCATGGATCCGGTCAAGGCTTCCGCATGCTCGTGCAGGCCGGCATAGGCCGGGCGGACGAAGCCATCGATCGCGCGCTGGATGATATCGGAGGCTTTGACCGCCGCCGACGCAGGGACAACGCCCAGCAGGGCCAGCGGAAGAACGAGAAACAATGCAGAACGCTTGAACATCACAGTGACTCCAGGAATTTGAGCAGCGCGTCACGCTCAGTCGCACTGGCGGCGGCAAAGCGGTCGCGCGCTTTCTGCGCCTCGCCGCCATGCCACAGAATCGCCTCGGTCAGGCTGCGCGCGCGCCCGTCATGCAGGAAGAAGGAATTGCCGTTGACCGTCCCGGTCAGGCCGATGCCCCACAGTGGCGGCGTGCGCCATTCATTGCCCGTTGCATCTCCCACGGCTTGGCCATCGGCCAGATCAGGCCCCATGTCGTGCAGCAGGAAGTCGGAATAAGGCCAGATCAACTGGAAGGCCTGCGCCTTGTTGGGCGTATCGCGGCGCGTGACGAATTTCGGCGTGTGGCAGGCAATGCAGCCGATCTCGTAGAATGTTTTTTTGCCCGCGAGCACGTCGGGCCGGTCGAGGTCGCGGCGCGACGGCACGGCCAGGTTCTGCGAATAGAAGGTGACGAGATCCATCACCGGCGGCGGCGCTTCGACCGGGCCAAGACGCTGCTGCACGCCGTTCGGCATGTCGAGGCATTTTGCCTCCGCAGCAGTGCAATCGCCCCAATGCTTCGGCTCTTCGGGCGTCGAGATGCCGATGTCGCCGGCAAAAGCGTCCGCCGCCTGCTGGCGGATCGACGCGGTCTGTGCCTTCCAGCCGAAACGGCCAAGCGTCAGTTTTCCGTTCAGGCTATCGCGCACGATGTTCGGCCTGCCGGAAATGCCGTCGCGGTCCCTGTCGTCCGGATCGGCGTGGGCGAGAATATCAGCCGGCGCGATCTGTTCGATCAGGCCCAAGCCGATCATCGGCGGGGTCAGGCGCGGCGACAGCGTGGTGCGTGGGTCAAGCGGCCCGTAGCCAAGGCCGTCAACCGAATAGCTCGGCTTGCGCAAGGAGATCACAGTGCGGTCCGTCAGCTCTACCTTACGTTCTTGGTAGTCGATATGCATCCTGCCTTCACCGGGCAGGCCGGGTACGGCGAGCTCCTGCAATTGCCTGCCGTAGACCGGGTCGGGGAAGTTGAGCACCTCGTGGTCGGCAAGCGCCGCCTTCTCTTCCGCGCTGCTGGCGTCACGGGCCAGCCGCAGGAACATCGACGTGGTGCCGACGTCGCCTTGCGGCGGGCGGCCGCGGCCATCCTTCAGATGGCAGTTCTGGCAGGCACGTTCGTTGAACAGCGGGCCGAGCCCGTCCGACGCCTGCGTCGAGGATGGCGACGAGACCCAGTTCTTGCGGAAAAGGGCATTGCCGCGCTTGAAGTCGCCCTCTTCCTCGAAGGTGATGTTGGCCGAGGATTGCGAGAAGGAATCGCGGCTGACGTCCTTCCGGGACGTGCCGGCGCCACCTTGCATCAGTTCGAACTGCTCTGGCCTGGAAAAATCCGCGGTCGGCCTCGTGACGGCGATGACGCGCGCCTGGTCCTTCGCATTGAGGTCGGTGCGCGTGGTGGCGAGCCCGGCAGGCTGAAGATCACCGGCCATCGCCGAGGAGGCAAGCGCCAACACGAGCACGACATAGCGCCGACGCGCCAATCCGGCCGGCGTCTTGCGAAGGAGCGGCGAGCCATTGGCCCGCCGCGAGCGGCGCATGAATTCTAGCAGGCGCCGCATTCCCGCATGCCCTTACTCCGCCTCGTCCGCCGATGCGGCGTTGAGCTGGCCGTATTTTTCCTCGCCGATCGAGGCAAGCAGGTCGAGCTGCGTCTCGAGAAAGTCGATGTGACCCTCCTCGTCGGCGAGCAATTCCTCGAACAGCTTCATCGTCACGTAGTCGCCGGCGTCGTTGCAGATTTCGCGCGAGCGCTTGTAGGCGGTACGTGCGTCATATTCGCCGGCAAGATCGGATTCGAGCACTTCCTTGACGTTCTGCCCGATGCGCAACGGCGCCACGGACTGCAGGTTCGGATGGCCTTCGAGGAAGATGATACGGGCGACGAGCTTGTCGGCATGGTGCATCTCCTCGATCGATTCCGCCCGCTCCTTCTTTGCCAGCTTGGCGTATCCCCAGTCCTCAAGCAGACGGAAATGCACCCAGTACTGATTGACGGCCCCAAGCTCCAGAAAAAGAGCCTCGTTAAGCCGCTCGATGATCTGCGGATCGCCTTTCATGAATTCTGCTCCCGTATTGGACGCGCAGGCCTCTGACGCGATCCAGGTGTGAAACGACATCCACGCCGCTCGCCTCCGAGCGGGCGTGGTAATTTTCGGTGACCCGAATGATCGTTTCCACCACATTTGGGAAGCAGCCGCAACAGCGACCGCGCTTTTGCATGGCATGATAGATCTTCGCCGGCACGATCAGCTGCCAGGGATCCTGGTCCAGCAGCCCGACGATCGTCTGCTCGATCTCCTTCTCGGTGATGATATTGCAATGACAAATCAGCATTGGCTTGCTCGGCTGGCTGACGGCGTCTCCCGCGCCGTGTGGCTTGATTTTCTAGCGGAGGCCGTTCCAGAGCCGGTCCGGCTCCGGATCAGTCTCCTGTCTTTCGGCCCTTACTTGAACACCTTGTCCGGCGCGTCGAGGCTGTCGGACCCTTCGAAGGCGATGGTGCTGAGCTTCAGGGAGCCGACGGCGCGCTCAATCGACTTGGTCTGATCGATCAGCGCATCGATCGCCGCCTGCACGGTGGCGTTGCCCTCAACGTTGCCCTCGGCGATCTGCTGGTCATAGGCCTCGCCGGCCAGTGCACGCGCCTTGATCGCCTCCATCTTGGCGACGGTGACATCGAGCTTGTCAGACAGTTCCTTGTCGATCGCCGGATCGGCCGCCTTCACCATATCGGCCACCGAGGGACCCGAAACGACGGTGCCGTCGAGACGCGTGTAGCTCGCATGATAGGCCGCGCGAATGCCGATGGCGTCGTAGAGATGCGAATTGTAGGTGTTGTCGGAGAAGCAATCGTGCTCCTCTTCCGGATCATGCAGCAGCAGGCCGAGCTTCATGCGCTCGCCGGCCAGTTCGCCGTAGGACAGCGAGCCCATGCCGGTGAAGATGGTCGAGATCGCCGTGTTCGGCTCGCCATCGACGAGAGCCTTGCGGGCGGCGCCGTCTTCCTTCCAGTTGCCGACCATCTCCTGAATATCCGAAACCAGAAGGTCGCTGGCCGATTTCAGATACTCGGCGCGGCGATCGCAATTGCCGCCGGTGCAGTTCTTGAGGTCGTAGTCGGTATAGGGGCGCTCGCCGGCACCCGGGCCGGTGCCATGCAGGTCCTGGCCCCAGAGCAGGAATTCGATGGCGTGGTAGCCGGTGGCGACATTGGCCTCGATGCCGCCGGCTCCCTGCAGCGTGCCGGAGAGGAACTCCGGCGAAAGCTTCGATGCATCGACCTTCTTGCCGTTGATCTCGATCTCCTTGTTGGCGATCACATTGGCCGTGTAGAGCGCGTTCGCGTCCGATTCGGTGCCGTAGCTCTTGGCA
>NZ_RZPH01000368.1:0-5293 GCF_004022825.1 Mesorhizobium sp. M7A.F.Ca.CA.004.04.2.1 | reverse complement strand
CATAGAAGGCGCCGGCGATCGAGGAAACGAGAATGACAATGGCGCCGAACAGGCCGAGCCGGTCCTGGACCTTGTTCGCCTCGACGGCGATCGGGATCATGTAATCCTGCGTGTCGCTCGCCAGTGCCACACCCTTGGCGGCGAGCAGCGGCTGCAGCTCGGCAAAGCTGGCAGGCATTGCGGCCAGTGTGCCGGCATCGAGTTTGCGCAGGCCCCTGGCGAGGCTCTTTACGAGGCTGACATCCAGTGCCTCACTGGCAACCTTGCTGTCGACGGTGCGCTCGGGCAAGGCAGTGTGAATGTGTCGGTCAAGATAGACGGAAGACCCGACGGTCCAGACGGCAAGCAGCAAAAGAGCAGGCAGAACGGCGAGCAGGAAGGCCCACCAGCCATGATAGTGGGCGCGCGAATGCGGCTTGACCTTGCCATTGTCCTGGGCCGCGGCACGTTGCCGACCGATGAAAAAGGCAACCAGGCCGACGGCAACGACGATGGCCAGTACGAGCAAGGACGACATGGACCCACCCCAAGAGAAATTCTTACGCAGCCGCCATTGCGGCCTGCGATGAAACCGGGGCGCGGGATTTGGCCCGCACCCCGGTTCGGCAGCTGATTACATCGACTTTCCGGCGGCGAAAGCGTCACGCTGGGCCTGACGCTCGGCATCCGGAGCAGCAACGAGGCCGTATTCGGCGAGCGGGCTTTCCGGGCCAACCATCTGGTCGTCAAGGAAGAACTCGACATATTCCTTGAGGCCGGGAACGACGCCCAGATGCGCCTTCTTGACGTAGAAGAACAGCGGGCGCGAGACGGGATACTTGCCGCTGGCGATCGTCTCGGTCGAAGGCACGACGTCTTCCACGGTGGCGACCTTCAGCTTGTCGGCATTGTTCTCATAGAAGGCGAGGCCAAACACGCCGACGCCGGTCTTGTTGGAGTCGATGCGGGCGAGCGTCTCGGTATAGTCGCCATCGATGTCGACGGCCTTGCCGTCCTTGCGGATGGCGATGCAGGTTTTGCCGATTTCCTTGTCGTCGGCAATGCCGGCGGCCTTGAGAGCAGCCTTGTCACAGCCGGCATCGAGAAGCTTGGTCTCGAACACTTCGCGCGTGCCATGCTTTTCGCCCGGAATGTAGGCGGCGATGTCCCAGTCGGGCAGCTTCGGATTGACCTGGCTCCACTTGGTGTTCGGATTGTCGACGAGCTTGCCGTCGACGACCAGCTTGGCTGCCAGCGCCTTGTAGATGTCGGCGGGAACCAGCGCCCAATCCGGGCCCTTGATGTCGGTGGCGAAGACGATGCCGTCATAGCCGATCCGGACTTCCTGGACTTCCTTCACGCCGGCGTCGGCGCAGGACTTGAGTTCGTCCGCCTTGATCGGACGCGACGAATTGGCGATGTCGATCGTGTCTTCGCCGACGCCCTTGCAGAATTCCTTGATGCCCGCGCCGCTGCCGCCGGATTCGACGACCGGGGTCTTGAAGTTGGTGAATGTTTCGCCGAACTGCTCGGCGACAATCTTGGCATAAGGTAACACGGTCGATGACCCGGCGACCTGGATCTGGTCGCGCGCGGCGGCGAAGCCGGACGTCGCGGCGAGCGCAAGCGCAGCGGCCGACGCCGTATAGAGGAATTTCTTCATGTGGCCTGATCCTGTTCGGAAGATGGTCTCTCGGCGCTCGTCAGTCGGCGCCCGCTGAGGCCAATAGCCTTCGATTATAACAGTCGCATGACAGTTTGATGTCACCCCGGTAACGCGTCATCGGGATGAGCAGAATGCCGCCTGGCCGGCACTCCCGACGCAGCCCCGCTTTGTCACCGGAATCAGGGACTTGCTCGATTCGGTCGAGGCTGGCCGGCGATTTGGGGATCAGCCGGCCTTTATGAAGAAAAGCCGGACGGGAGCGCGTTGCTCTCAGCCAGACGGTGTCGTGGCCGGGCCATCGCCGAAAACAGGTCCGTTGGGGTAGGTTGACGCTGTCTCATGCCGGCGGTCGCTGCTCCCGCCCGTAACTGGGAAGAGCGGAATTCGAATGTCGCCATTGTCTCGGCTGGATGCCGCCTTTCATATGGTGCGATCGCACCATAGTCTTGGCCGCTGACAGGGGCGCGAATCTTCGCCGTATTCCCGGTACTCGGGCAGAGCCGGCCTTACCCGGCGTTGCGCTGCGCCTGCCGGCTGGCGCCGACCCAGCGCTCGACCTTCTCGAGCAACGCCCGGGGACTGATCGGCTTGGGCAGATAGTCGTCCATGCCTGCCTCCAGGCAGCGCTCGCGGTCGCCCTTCAGCGCATGCGCGGTGACGCCGACGATCGGCACATGGGTGCCGGTTTCTTCCTCCAGCCGGCGAATGGCGGCGGTTGCTTCGAGACCGTTCATCTCCGGCATGGAGACATCCATCAGGATCATGCACGGGTTCAGCCGGCCGAAGGCGTCGAGCGCCTTGCGGCCATTGCCGACGATCTCGAAACCATAACCGGTCTCGCCGAGGATCTGGGTGAACACCATCTGGTTCACCTCATTGTCCTCGGCCACCAGGATATCCAGCCTGTCGCCGCCAGCCGCCACCGGTGGCCGGGGGCGAATTGAGCGCGGCTGCAGCAGCGCCCGCTGTTCGGACGGCGCCGAGGGCTGCGTCCGCATCACATAACCCGCAGCGACGTCGGCTGCGAGCGGCTGCGCGTCGCTGCCGCTCGTGTTGTGGCGATGCCGCTGGATGGTGGCGACCAGCGTTTCCAGCAGCACCGAGGAGCGCGCCGGCTTGATCAGCTGGGCATCGATGCCAAGATCGCGATAGCTGGTGTTGGCGAGCGACTGGTCGACCGAGGTCAGCATGATGATCGGCATGCCGGCAAGGCCGGCGGTGCTGCGCACGATCCGCGCCATTTCGGCGCCGCTCATTCCAGGCATCTGGTAGTCGAGCACGACGCAATCGACCGGGACACCATAGGCAGCGGCGGCGATCAGTACCTTGAGGCCTTCGGCGCCGCTTTCGGCCGCGCAGGAATCGAACGTCCACGATGTCATCTGTTCGGTCAGGATGGCCCGATTGACGGCATTGTCGTCGACAATCAGCACACGCGCACCGGTCACGTCGATCGGCATGATGCGCTGTCCGTTCTGCTGTCCGGCCCGCGGCAGCGTCACCGAGAACCAGAAAGTCGAGCCCTTGCCTTCCGCACTTTCGACCCCGATGTCGCCGCCCATCAGTTCGACGAGCCGCGAGGTGATGGCAAGACCGAGGCCGGTTCCCTCATGCCGCCTCGTCGAAGAGGTGTCGACCTGGCTGAATTTCTCGAACACCAGTTTCAGTTTTTCCTCGGGGATACCGATACCGGTATCGGTGACCGAGATCGTCAGCTTCGTTCCGGTCGGAACCCTCTCGCCGGTGACGTCGACCAGCACATGGCCTTCATCGGTGAATTTCACCGCGTTGCCGAGCAGGTTGGTGACGATCTGTCTGATACGGCCGACATCGCCGACGAACAGGCTCTCGAGCCGAGGTTCGACACGCACGATCAGCTCGAGGTCTTTTTCCTTGGCTCGTGTCGACACCAGTGTCGCCACATCCTCGATCGCCTCGGCCAGATTGAAGGGCGCCGGATCGAGCACCAGCTGACCGGCATCGATCTTGGAGAAGTCCAGTATGTCGTTGATGATGGTGAGCAGCGCATTGCCCGATTTCACGATGATGTCGGTGAACGTCTTCTGCTTCGGGTCGAGGTCCGATTTGGCCAGCAGTTCGGCCATGCCGAGCACGCCGTTCATCGGCGTGCGGATCTCATGGCTCATATTGGCGAGGAATTCCGACTTGGCGCGGTCGGCGAGCACGGCGCGCTGACGCGCCTCGCGCAGTTCGGCCTCTCGCATCTTCAGCTCGGTGATGTCGGTGGTCGAGCCGATCAAATAGAGCGAGCCGTCGGAGGCGATCATCGCGCCCTTGCGGGCGAATTGATGCCTGACGCTGCCGTCGGCCAACGTCACCGTCTCTTCGACCTCCTGGGTTTCGCCGGTGCGCAGCACGGCGAGGTCGCCATTGACGAAAGCCTCGCCATCCGGCCCGAAAATCTCGATGTCGGTCTTGCCGATAGCCTCTTCCTTGCGGAAGCCCGTGAGATCGCACCAGCCCTTGTTGACATAGAACTGCCGGAGATCGGAGCGCTTGGCGTAGATCGATACCGGCACGTTGTCGATCAGGCTGCGGAACACCTCGTTCTCGCGCATGCTCTCTTCCAGCGCACGCTCGCGCGCCTTGACGTCGGTGATGTCGGTGCTCGAACCGACCAGATGCACCGACCCGTCCAGCGTCACCAGGCGGCTCTTGCGCGTCATCAACTGCCGAACCGTGCCGTCGCGATGGGTGACGGGTTCCTCGACCTCCCTGACGGCGCCCGTCACGGCGACTTGCGTGTCGTCATGGCTGTAGCCATCGGCGTCCTGCGCACCGAACAACTGCCGGTCGGTGCGGCCGATGACATCCTCCTTGGCCAAGCCGGTGATCGCGCACCAGGCCTTGTTGACGAATTCTATGCTCAGGTCCTGCGCCTTGATGAAGGCGGCCACCGGCAACTCGTCCATCACGTGCCGGAACAGGTCGATCTGGCGCATCGAATCGCGCAATGCCGCCTCGCGGCTCTTGATCTCGGAGATGTCAACGCGAACACCGATGAAGGTGCCATCATCGGTCCGCATGTCGTAGACTTGGTACCAGCGGCCGTCGGGGTTATGACGCTCGTAGCAGGAATTGGGCAAGCGGTAGCGGGCGAGGATCGCATCCAGCCAGCGGTCATGGTCGCTGTCGTAGAGCTGGTCGACTTGTGGATCGCCGCTGTCGCGGAAATAGCCGTTCGCATGGCCCAGAACGAGTGCCTCGCGGAATGTGCAGCCGGGCTGCCATGCCGGCTTCAAGGCCGGCAGCGTATCCTGGATCTTGCGGTTGGCGAAAACGAACCTGTCGTCGCGATCGTAGATGATCACGGCGGCCGGCAAGGATTCCAGCACGCTGGCGAGATGCTTGCGCGCATCCTGCGCTTCCGTCTCGCGGCGCTTCATTTCGGAAATATCGAACAGGAAGCCGGCAACATAGTTGCGGCCGCTGGCCATGCCGACGCGGCTCTTCCTGACGATACGCGATCGGCTGGCGCCATCGACCTCGAAATTCTCTTCCACTTCGTACGGCCGCCCGGTCGCAAGGACCTCACCTTCGCTCTGCTCGAAAAGCGCGACAGCGTTCGCCGGGAGGAAATCGCCGCCGGGTTTGCCGAGCATGGCTTGCGGCGTCTGGCCAAACAGA
>NZ_RZPH01000367.1:0-5307 GCF_004022825.1 Mesorhizobium sp. M7A.F.Ca.CA.004.04.2.1 | reverse complement strand
GCCGGGCAGCAGCTAATCTCCCCCCTCGAGGGGGAGATGGCCGGCAGGCCAGAGGGGGTCGCTCGTGAATGTGGGACATCGTCTTACTGAACCAACGGCAACGTCATCAGCCGCCCGAACTCAGGATGCGGCGCCTCATCCCCGCACAATCTCAGGCAGTTCCAGGCGGTCGCCTGGTTGCTGGTCACCACGGGACGTCCGATCGCCTTTTCCATGCCGGTGAGCGCGAGGGCGCTACGCAGCGCCGTGCAGGACACGAACAGCGCATCGGCGCTGGCGTCGGTCGCTTCCCGCGCAAGATCGACAAGGGTTGCCGGTGCGATGCGCGCCATCTCGCGGTCGTCCTCGAAACCGAGGCAGGTGAAGCTGACGATCTCGAAGCCGCGCGCCGCGAAATAGGCGGCCATCGGCCTGGATGTCTCGACCGTGTAGGGAGTGAGGATGCTGAGCTTGTTTGCGCCCAGCGCACGCAGCCCGCGCACGCCCGCCATCGGCGGTGTGACCACCGGCACGCCGGGCTTTGCGACCTGGATCGCCGCCTCGATCTCGGCATCGCCGATTACCACCGAGGCCGAAGTGCAGGAATAGCAGATGGCATCGAGCTTCTCGTCCGGCAGGATCAGGGCGGCGCCCGCCGTCAGCGCCGGCTGCATCTTGCGCAGGTTTTCAGGCGTCGTCGGGTTGGCATAGGGAATGCGCGCGACATAGACGCCGACCCGCTCGCTCGCCACCATGCGGCGGAAATCCGGTTCGCTGGTGTGGTCAGTGGCCAGGATGATCAGGCCGATGCGCATGTCGAGCGGGCGTGCATCCAGCGCCGGCCGTTTCGGGTAGATCTTGATCTCGGGCAAGGGTTTCATCGGTTACCTCTCGATCTTGCCGTAGCGGCGTTCCAGCCAGCGCAGCAGCACGACCGAAAACAGACTGATGACCAGGAAGAAAGCACCGACCAAGGTGATCGGCTCGATATAGCGATAGTAGGTGTTGGCGACGCTTTTGGCCTGGTTCATCAGTTCCAGCACGGTGATTGCCGACAGCAGCGGCGTTTCCTTGAACATGGCGATGAAATAATTGGCGAGCGCCGGAATCATCGGCGGGATGGCCTGCGGAATGATGATGTGGGTCCAGGTCTGACTGGCGCTCAAATTGCATGCCTTGGCGGCCTCCCATTGGCCGCGCGGCACATTGTCGATGCCGGCACGATAAACCTCGGCCGTGTAGGTGCCGTAATGCAGCCCGAGCCCGATGACACCGGCGACCAGCGGCGGCAACAGGATGCCGATGTCGGGCAGCACGTAGAAAATGAAATAGAGCTGCACCAGCAGCGGCGTGCCACGGATGAATTCAGCCGCCCAGCCGACCGTGCGCGACAGCGCTTTGTTGGGCGAGCGGCGCGCCAGCGCAATGCCCAGCCCGACGACCGCCGCCAGCACCGAGCCGAGCAGCGTCGCCAGGATGGTGATCTTCACCCCCTGGATCAGCGTCGGCATGATTTCCCAGACGAAATTCCAATCCCATTCCATCAGCAGGCCCAATTTATCAGAAGGAAATTGGCCATCAGGCACGCACCCCATCGAGGCCGCGCGCCATGCGTCGTTCCAGCGAGCGCACGCCCCACGAGATGAGCAGGGCGAGGATGAAATAGATGATCAGGATGGTGGTGAATGGCACCAGGGTGTTGCCGGTCTGGGCGCGCACCACCTGCGCCTGGAAGGTCAGGTCGGTGAGCGAGATCAGCGACACCACGGCGGTCGCCTTGAGCAATTCGATGGCGTTGTTGCCGAAAGTCGGCAGCATCACCAGCAGCGCCTGCGGCAGGATGATGTGGCGCATGCCTTGCCACCGCCCGAGATTGAGCGCGGTGCAGGCCTCATACTGTTCGCGGCCGATCGACTGGATGGCGCCGCGCACGACTTCGGCGGCGTAGGCGCCGACATTGAGGCCGAGCGCCAGCACGCCGGCCTGCAACGGGGTCAACGAAATGCCGATGAAGGGCAGCACGAAATAGGCCCAGAACAACTGCACGAAGATCGAGGTGCCGCGGAAGAATTCGATATAGGCGGTGGCCAACCAACGCAGCGCAAAGAAGCGCGATACGCGCCCCATGCCGGCGAGGAAGGCCATGATCAACGCCAGCACCGACCCCATCAGCGTCAGCTCGATGGTGACAAGCGCTCCCTGCAATATCAGGCCGAAATAGCCGGACCACTGGGTCATTTACGTTCCAACGTTGGGTTTAGCTCCTTCTCCCCGTACGGGGAGAAGATGCCGGCAGGCAGATGAGGGGCGGCACTAGAGTCTCAGAACTTGGCGCCGCCCCTCATCCATCACTTCGTGACACCTTCTCCCCGTTGAACGGGGAGAAGGAAAAATCACTTCGCCGCGCAGAGCTTGTCGCGGCTGGTCGACATCGCCGCCGCCGCCGAGAAGCCGTAGGGTTCGATAATCTTGGCGAACTCGCCTGATTTCTTCATCTTGGCCAGTTCTACGTCGAAGGCGTCGCGCAGTGCCTCATCGCCCTTCTTGAAGGCGGCGCCGTCGCAATAGACCGGTGCGCCCTGCACCGGAGCGATGACTTCGAGGTTCGGATCGTTGGCCTTCTTGACCAGATCATTGATCGACAGGACGGGCAGCGAATAAGCGTCGATGCGACCATCTTGGAGCATCTTCACGCCGCTCTGGCCATCCGGCACGACGATGACGCGATCGCGTGGCACGCCGGCATTGAGCGCGAGCTTCTCCTCGGTGCCGCCGCCTGGCGCGCCGATGGTCGCAGTCGTATCCTTGGCGACATCCTCATAGCTCTTGAAGCCCTTCGGATTGCCCTTCTTCACCAACATCGCCTCGGCATCGCAAAGCACCGGCTCGGAATAGACGACGGCGGCGCAGCGTTCCGGCTTCATGAACAGGCCGGCGGTGACGACATCGAAGCGACCTGCCTGCAGGCCGGGGATCATGGCGCCATATTCAGAGATCGAAGCGGCGACGTCGGCGACGCCGAGCCGCTTGAATATCTCGCGGGCCACATCGGGCGCGGCACCCGAAACCTTGCCATCGGCGGCGACCGCCGTGTAGGGCGGCTCGTTGGCGATGGCGAGGCGAGCGAAACCTTGCGCCTTAAGCTGTTCGAGCTTGCTGTCGTCGGCCGAACCGGGGATAGAGGCGGCCAGCACCGCCGTCAGTGCAAGACCGGCAACGCCGGCCAGAATGCCAAGTTTGTTCATTGTTCCCAACTCCTTGTTTCTTGTCTTGCTTTTGTTACGGGCGGCCTCGCCGCCTTTGATGGCGGCGTTGCCGCCTCGGCATTACGGTCAGACGCGATGTCCGGCCGCGATGATCTTCTTCAGGAAGCCTTGCGTGCGCTCCTGCTTGGGATTGCGGAAAATCTCGTCCGGCTTGCCTTCCTCGACGATTCTGCCACGATCGAAGAACAGCACCCGGTCGGCGAAATCATGGGCGAAACCCATCTCGTGGGTGACCAGCAGCATGGTCATGTCGGTCTCGGCGGCGAGTTTGCGCATGACGTTCATCACCTCCTCGACGAGCTCCGGATCGAGCGCCGACGTCACCTCGTCGAACAGCATGATCTTCGGCGACAGCGCGAGTGCCCGGGCGATCGCGACGCGTTGCTTCTGCCCGCCGGATAGCTGCGCCGGCATGGACTTGGCCTTGTCGGCCATGCCGACCATTTCGAGCAGTTCCATCGCCCGCTTTTCGGCGGCGGCGCGTGGCGTGCCCTTGGTCAGCATCGGCGCCAGCGTGACATTGTCCATGACGCATTTGTGCGGAAACAGGTTGAACAGCTGGAACACCATGCCGATCTTCCGCCGCATCCTTGTCAGATGCCGCTCATCGGCGGGCAGCAGCTGGCCATTGCGTTCCATGTGGTAGAGCTGCTCGCCGTCGATCTGGATATGACCGCCATCGATGCGCTCAAGTGTCATCAGGATGCGCAGGATCGTCGTCTTGCCCGAGCCCGACGGGCCGATCAGCGCCAGCTTCTCGCCGGGCATGACCTGCATCGACAGGCCGTCCAGCACCTTGAAGCTGCCGAAGCTCTTCGAGATGCCGTCGATCTTGATGATGGGCGCTGATGCGGACAAATAAATTCCCCGTGCTGGAGAAGCCTGTGCCCCTTAACGATGCGGAACGCGCCAAATCATGTCAATCGGAAAAATAATATCATGACAATATTTCCCATTCCGCACAATTCTTGAGCAACCAGTGCCGAAGAGTGCGCCGGGATTCGGGTCAGGCCGAGCCGAGAATGGGAGCCTCCGAGAACCGGAACGGAGCGTACTTTTCGTACGTGAGTACCGGAAGCGCAGGAGGCTGCCTTTCGCAGGCCGGCATCACCCGGATAGCGGCGCACTCGCTAGATAGCGAGCAGCAGGTGCTCGGGATCGCCGAGCAAAAGCTTGGTGACAACGCCGAGGCCGGCGCGCAGTTCCCCCTCGGTGGTCGAACCCAGCGAGATACGAACCGCCGGATGCCACGGCGCAGCCGAAATACGGAAGGACGTGCCGGGTGCAATCGCCACGCCCTGCAGGCGAGCCTGGGCGACAAAGCTTTCCTCAGCCCGGTCGGCCGGCAGTTGCAGCCAGACATGCAACCCGTCGCGCCGGGCGCGATAGTCCACCCCCGCCAGCACTTGCGCTGCAATATCCTGCCGGCGCCGCAAAGCCGCG
Source organism: Mesorhizobium sp. M7A.F.Ca.CA.004.04.2.1 (assembly GCF_004022825.1). Taxonomy (NCBI): domain Bacteria; kingdom Pseudomonadati; phylum Pseudomonadota; class Alphaproteobacteria; order Hyphomicrobiales; family Phyllobacteriaceae; genus Mesorhizobium; species Mesorhizobium sp. M7A.F.Ca.CA.004.04.2.1. The sequence continues at coordinate 619 of NZ_RZPH01000367.1, read as the reverse complement.
CGCTGCCAGTGGACAAGCTCCATCGCCGTGCCGTCGGTCACCCATTTGGTGGCGATCTCGGCCACCAGCGGCGTCGCCATCCAGTTCGAGACCAGATGCCGGTTGGCGACGGCGGCGACGTAGCGGTCGGGCGCGGCCAGATAGCCGATGCGCAGACCGGGCACGGTGATCTTGGTGAAGGAGGTGACGTAGAGCGTGCGCTCCGGCGCGAACGCGGCAACCGGCGGCGGCCGGTCTTCGACCAGCGGACCGAGCACATCGTTCTCGATGATGGCGATGTCGTGCTTGCGCGCGACCGCGGCGATCTCTTCTCGCCGCCGCGCATCCATCAGGGTCGCCGTCGGGTTGATCACCGAGGGCTGCACGAAGACCGCGCGGATGTCGGAAAGCCGGCAGGCCTCGTCCAGCGCTTCCGGGATCAGGCCGTTGTCGTCGATCGGCAGGCCTTCCAGATTGAAGCCGAGATAGCGTGCCAACGGCACCAGCGTATGGTGGCCGATCGCCTCGGTGGCAACCGTCGAACCCGGCGGCGCGACGCTCATCAGCGCCACGGTCATGCCGGCGGTGGCGCCGTTGGTCAGGCTGACGTTCTGCGGCGATGCATCGAGGCCACAAAGCC
>NZ_RZPH01000366.1:0-5311 GCF_004022825.1 Mesorhizobium sp. M7A.F.Ca.CA.004.04.2.1 | reverse complement strand
ACGTGACGAGAATGAACCTTGGCTGGTCGCCTGATAGCGGAACCAGGCGAGGTTCACGTTGTTACCACAGCGGGCGACTGCCGGTTGCCGGATTCGGAGTCATCGTTTCATGACCAATGGTCCATTGCCTGAAAACGTTCTGGTCTCGCTTCCCAAGATCGATGCAAAAGCGGCGCCGACGCTCAAAAATGCCGAGGCGGAGGTATTTTACACGGAAGCGATCCGTGAGCTTACCGCCACCGACATACCCTTTCTGGTCGCCGGGACCTACGCGGTAAGCGCTTATACGGGTGTCACCCGCCAGACCAAGGACCTCGATATCTTCTGCAAGGCAGGCGACTACGCGCGGATCCTCGCTCATTTCAAGCAGCTTGGATATGCCGTCGAAATCGAGGATGACCGGTGGCTCGGCAAGGTGTTCAAGGGCACGCATTTCTTCGACGTCATATTCGGCTCGGCCAACGGCACGGTGCCTGTTGGCGACCTGTGGCTGGAACACGCCCGCCAAACAGAGCTGTTGGGCAGCAGGGTGCGGATCATCGGCCCGACCGAACTCATCTGGTCCAAATGCTTTATCCAGGACAGAGGGCGACACGATGGCGCCGATATCGCTCATACGATTCTCAAGGCGGGCGATCAGATCGATTGGCACCGGCTGCTTTCTTATCTGGAGGTTCACTGGGAGGTTCTGTTGATGCAGCTTATCAATTTCAGGTGGATCTATCCGAGCGAGCGCGATCATATCCCGGCGTGGCTGCTCGATGAATTGCTCGACCGCCTCGCCAAGCAACGGCAGTTGCCGTCTCCAAGGATGAAGATCTGCCGTGGGCGGCTGCTTTCGCAAACCGATTACGAAATCGACGTCAAGGAATGGGGCTTCGCCGGCGTCGGTGGTGTGGGAGAATTCCGTGATGGCTGATCCCGTCAAGAGCAGCGCGCCCAAGGAGGGCGCACGCGCGCTCAAAGTTGCCGCGGTCGGGGATCTCCATGTGCGGGAAGATGCGCAAACCTCGTATCGCGACCTCTTCGGCGAGATATCGAGCGAAGCCGACATTCTCGTTCTCACGGGAGATCTGACCAATCTCGGCAAGCCTCGTGAAGCGGAGATGCTGGCCGAGGATCTGCGCAACTGCTCGATCCCGGTCGTGGCGGTGCTCGGCAATCATGACTACGAGTCTGGTGCGGTGGAAGACGTCACGAAGATCCTGCGCCAGGCGCATGTTCATCTCCTCGACGGGCAGGCAGTTGAAATCGAGGAGGTGGGTTTTGTCGGCGTGAAGGGATTCATAGGCGGCTTCGGCTCACGCATGCTCGGCTCATTCGGTGAACCGGCGATCAAGACGATGGTCGCGGAAAGCGTGAACGAGGCAATGCGACTTGAAAATGCGATGCGCCAGGTGCGGGCGAAGCGCACACTGGTGATCCTCCACTACGCGCCAATTGCCGACACAGTCGCGGGAGAACCGCCGGAGATATTTCCATTTCTGGGCTCTTCACGCCTGGCGGAGACGATCGATCGATTCCAGGTTAGTGCTGTCGTGCACGGTCATGCACATCGCGGTTCTTACGAAGGTCAAACACCTGGCGGAGCCAAGGTCTACAACGTCGCCATGCATGTGGCCAAGCCAAGCGGCCGCCCCTACGCCTTGCTCGAAATCTGACGCCAGCGGCATGCGCCGTGGTGTCCATTGGCCTTGACTCAATTGGTGGCCTTGACTCAATTGGTGGCGTTGATCGATTTCGCCAACTCTTCCAGCTTCCGGGGGTCGTTGCCGTGACGGCGCACCAGTTCGCGAGCCTGCCTGGACGGCAAATCGGTCGTGGCCGCCAGTTGTCGCACCTGCTGATCGTCGATGGCGACCTGCGGCAATGTATGGTCGATATTTCCTTCCTTGTCCTTCATCGCGCTTCTCCTTGATCCCTGTCGACGACAACGGCTCGAAAATCCGACCGGTTCCGAACGATCTGCAACTTTTGCGCCTTCACCTGGGCGGACCAACATACTCGTGTCCCGAGGGCGTAACGATCTCGCTGGATTCTGCCAGGAACCATGCCACGGCGCACGAGTTGTTCCGACTGAACGGAGATAGTTCGATGCCACAGCCAAGACAGCCAGACCCAAATCGCGATGTTCCCGTGCCGCCTCCAACATGGAAGCCCGAGCCGATCGAGGAACCCGAACCGGAAAGGCTCCCGGACGAGACCCCGCTGCCCAATCCCGACGAGAATGAAGAGCCTCCCATCCACGCGTAGGATGATGGAGTTTCTTTATCGCGGGGCAAAGCACACCTCCGGACGGCTAACGATCGATCTCGCCAAACACGATGTCGAGCGATCCGATGATGGCGGCAACGTCGGCGATCATGTGCCCTCGAGACAGGAAATCCATCGCCTGCAGATGGGCGAAGGATGGCGCGCGTATCTTGCACCGGTAAGGAACATTGCCCCCGTCGGAAACCAGATAAACACCGAATTCTCCCTTTGGCGCTTCAACCGCGGCGTAGACTTCTCCGGCCGGCACGCGATGCCCCTCGGTATAAAGTTTGAAATGCTGGATGGTCGCCTCCATCGAGCGTTTCATCGTGGCGCGCCGCGGCGGCGTGATCTTCTGGTTTGGAAGCGCGACCGGCCCCTGGCCTTCGGGTGACCGCAGTTTTTCCAGGCATTGCTTCATGATCCGCACCGACTGGCGCATCTCCTCCATGCGGACCAGGTAGCGGTCATAGCAGTCTCCGTTCTTTCCGACGGGAATGTCGAAATCCATGTCCGGGTAACATTCGTATGGCTGTGCCTTGCGCAAATCCCATGCGGCGCCCGATCCGCGCACCATCACGCCGGAAAATCCCCAGGCCCAGGCATCCTCCAGCCCGATCACGCCCACATCGACATTGCGCTGCTTGAAGATACGGCTGCCGGTGAGCAATTCGTCGAGGTTGTCACAGACTTTGAGGAACGGATCGCAGAAAGCCCAGATGTCGTCGAGAAGCTTCGGAGGCATATCCTGGTGCACGCCGCCGATTCTGAAATAATTCGCATGCATGCGGGCGCCGGAGGCGCGCTCGTAAAAAACCATCAGCTTTTCCCGCTCCGCAAACCCCCAAAGCGGCGGCGTCAGCGCGCCGATATCCATGGCCTGCGTCGTGACGTTGAGGAGATGCGACAGAAGCCGGCCGATTTCGCAAAAAAGAACACGGACGAGTTGTCCACGCGTTGGAACGCTGATTTCGAGCAGTTTTTCGGCAGCGAGGCAGAACGCATGCTCCTGGTTCATCGGCGCGACATAGTCGAGCCGGTCGAAATAGGGCAGCGCTTGCAAATAGTTCTTGTGCTCTATGAGTTTTTCGGTGCCGCGATGCAGTAAGCCAATATGCGGATCGGCACGCTCGACGATCTCGCCGTCCAGTTCGAGCACCAGCCGAAGAACACCGTGGGCCGACGGATGCTGGGGCCCGAAATTGATGGTGAAGTTGCGAACGGGGGCTTCGACCATCGCTGCTCTCCGCGACTGTCGGGGCAAGGCGTGATGCGAATGGTTCGGCGCCTCAAGTCGTCGTCTGAATGATCAGCGTCAGGGTGCCATCGCCATCTATGTTTGCAGCGACAACCTGCGAGGAATTGAGCCCATTCGCCCTCAAGGCCGATGTCGCTTGAGGCGAAGCATCGACTGAGTTTTGCAGGCGTAGCAAATCTTCGGCGCTGGTCTGATTGATCACGGCATCCGCCTGCGCCTTGATTTCGTCAGGCAGATCCTCGACGGCGACAATGGCAACGCCGGTGAAATTCAAATCAGCAGAGCCTGGATCTGACAGCGCCTGCTCCGGTTGCACTTCGCCCTGCGGTGGCGTCACCTGGGGAAGCTGCGGTCCAACAGTTTGGGCGTAGACGGGCTGAATGATGACCGCCCCGGAAAGTGCGACAGCTATCGTCAACATGCGCATGGTCGCTCCTTGCATCCTTCGAGGGAGATTTTGAAGAAACCCCCATGCCGAGCGATTGTTCCCGCGGGGCTGGTCACACTGGGCAATTTCGCGTCGACCCCCCTGGGGAAACGCCGAACGAACCATGGCCCAGACGACGTCATATGGCTGTCTCCCAACCGGCTGAGCGGTTGCGTACGGAATCGTACCATCGATTGATCTGCACCTTGGAGAGGATCAAAATAAAGCAGAGGTGACCATGGGAGGGAGCCGCATGAGCATCGCCAGATGGGCAATAAGACCTGTCGGTACCGCCAAGGCATTTCTGGCAGAGCAGCTTCGAAGTGGGCGATACGGCGACATCGTTTCGGTCAAAGCGGCGATAGAGGCCGCTCGCAGGGACGCGCCTTATTTGCAGGATACAGACGATGAGTTGATGGAGACGATCGTCGAGCTGGCACGGGAACTGGGGCTGGCCGTCCTTTTTGACTCTCGCGATTGACCGATGAGCCATGGCTGGAGGACTCACCGGTGGTTGAAGCGATTTGGTACGAAATCGACAATTGGCTCATGGCCGAAAATGCGCAATTATTGGGAAATGGGACGACGGCTGGACGACAAACTCGATTGCAAGGCTTGTGGGACTATCCAAATGGACATTCCCGACAACGCCAAGGAATCGACGCCAATTCATTGCAGCAATTGCGGCGCCTTTCTCGGCGAGTGGGGCGAATTGCAGGACGATTTCTACCGCCAGGCTCGCGGTACCGAGGCATTCGACTTGCGCAACGGAACCATTATCAAGAAGTAGCGCGCAACGACGCGGCCTCCGGATGACATCGGCAAATTCGCAAGGGGTTGGCAGATCTAGCCGACCTCGATGACCACCATCAGCCCGCCGCCGCCCTTCTCCTCGACATTGTTGTTCGTCGTGTGATGCGGGATGTGGCAGTGAATGAGCCACTTGCCAGGACGCAGCGCCTTCCACACGACGTCATAGCGCTGTCCCGGTCCGACATTGATCGTATCGGCCAGAAAGCGCGCCGACGAAGAAAGCGTCTCACCGTCACGGGCGACGACCTCGAAGGGTCCGCCATGGATATGCATTGGATGGACGAAGCCGTTGTTGGTGCCGATGAAACGCACCTTCAGCGTCTCGCCCACCTTCATAGGAATGGTGTCGGTTGCGGGATAGGCTTTGCCGTTGATGGTGAAGAAGTTCGGCATGCCGCCTTCCATGGGCATCGACGGATAAGTCAGCCCATCGCGCACCAGCCATTCCTGAAGTTCGATGACATAGTCGTGGTCAGCCGGAACCTCGTCGGCAGGATTGGCGGGATCGATAATCAGCGCCCCATAAAGCCCCAGCGCCTGGGTGCGGTCCGGCTTGGCAT
>NZ_RZPH01000365.1:0-5330 GCF_004022825.1 Mesorhizobium sp. M7A.F.Ca.CA.004.04.2.1 | reverse complement strand
GTCCTTGGCGCTCGGCTTCTTCGATTTCGTATTCAAGGGCACCTACGCCGATCTGACAATTGCGACTGCAAGAAGGTTATCGTTCAAAACAGACGTGAGGGGCAAGGTCGGTCTCTCGTTATCCCGCCGCGCCTCGAGTCCGAGGGGCTCCGTAGAATAGCCGAACGGCCGCACGCCCTCGGCTGTCGGGCTCCGCTAGGTAACCCGAACCCGAAACCTCCTCACGAATAATACCGAAATTCGGTATTATTTCCATTTTATGGGCCCCTCGATTGACTCGCAAGCCAAATCCTGATTATCGGGATAAATACCGATTTTCGGAGGAACTTGAAATGGCTGAACTCCCGCGTGTGACCTACTCGAACATCGGGGTGGATTTTTCCCCTGTTCACGCTCACCTCGATGCAATGATCCCGGATTTCGAGAAGAACACACTGGGTCGCGAGTGGTCGACGCCGTTTGCGACCGGCGCTCGGAAAGAGATCCTGAGCCCTATCGACAAGAAAATCTCTCTCGGCAAGTTCCCGGTTTCAATCCCGTCAGACGTCAAGTGCGCGATCCAGGCAGCCCGGGCCGGCGCGAAGGCCTGGAACCGTTCGACGCTGGACGATCGCCTTGCATTCGGCGCTCGCTGGCGAGAGGCACTTGCGGAGCGGAAATATGACCTCGGTTTGGCGGCGCTCTACGAGATCGGAAAGTCCCGCATCGAGGCAGTCGGCGAAGCCGAGGAATGCCTCGACATGGTCGAGTACTACGCATCGGAGATGAAGGCGAACAACGGGTTCGTCCGGCCCATGAACGTGTTGGTCGAAAACGAGACTGCTACGAGCGTCATGAAGCCCTATGGCGTCTTCGCGGTCATCGCTCCTTTCAACTTTCCGCTCGCCTTGTCGATCGGCATGGTCACGGGTGCGCTGTTGACAGGCAATGCGGTGGTCTACAAGCCGTCGCCGGGTTGCGCGCTGACCGGACTGCTGATTGCCGAAACGCTTCGCAAAGCGGGCTTGCCCGAAGGTGTTTTCAACATCGTGCTTGGCGATGGAGAGGTGGGGCGCCTTCTTGCCACCGACAACGGCATCGACGGCGTTGCATTCACCGGCTCCCATAAGACCGGCATGAGCATCTTCCGTCATATGGCAACGCTGCCCCACATGAAGCCCGTCATCGCCGAAATGGGTGGCAAGAACCCCGCCTACGTGACGAGCAAGGCCGACCTCGACCGCGCGGCGCAGGGGGTGGCGCGCTCCGCTTTTGGCCTGCAAGGCCAGAAGTGCTCCGCATGCTCGGTCGTGTATGTCGACGAGAAGGTCAAGGCGGAATTCATCGAGAAACTGGTAGCGTTCGCTGGAAAGCTGGTGGTCGGAGATCCTCGTAAGGCCGAGACCTTTATGGGCCCTGTCTATGGCGACGCCACAGTCGGCCGTTTCCAGGCAGCGCTGTCGGAAGTCGAGGGCAAAGGCAAGGTGCATTTTGGGGGCGCCGCCCTGGGCCAGGGATTTGCGAACAACTACGTCCTGCCGACGGTCGTCGAACTTGATGGTCCGGGCCGGCTGACCCGCGACGAACTCTTCATGCCTTTCGTGGTCGTCCGCGGTTTTGATAGTCTCGATGCCGCGATCGAAGAGGGCAACGACATCGCCTACGGATTGTCGGCCGGCATCTTTACCAACGACCAAAAAGAGTTGCGTCACTTCCTCGACACCGCCGAAGCGGGGGTTCTCTATGCCAACCGTGCGAGCGGCGCAACGACGGGTGCATGGCCAGGCGCGCAGCCATTCTGCGGCTGGAAGGGCACCGGGGTCAGCGGCAAGGGCGGTCTCGGCTCCTGGTTCCTGCCACAGTACCTGCGCGAGCAGAGCCACACGATCATGACCAAGTGATCGAAAGAGGTCGCGCCCTTCGTCGCGGCCATCCAAGACTGTCTCCTTCATCGGTTTACAAGATTATGCGCCACTATCCAGATTCAATGCCGAAGTCCCGCGAGATGTTCGAACGGGCCCGCAAGGTCATGCCGGGAGGAAACACCCGGACAACGGTCTTCATCGACCCGTTTCCGATCTATGCCCAGCGCGGCGAGGGCTGCCGCGTCTGGGACGTCGATGGAAACGTCTACTACGACTGCATCAACAATTTCACGGCCATGATCCATGGCTACGGCCATCCCGCCGTCACGGCCGCGGTGGTGGACCAGATGCCCCGGGGATCGGCTTTCGGAGCGCCCACCGAGAGCGAACTTGATCTTGCTGAACTGTTGGTGGAGCGCCTCCCGTCAGTCGAGCAGGTTCGCTTCGCCAACTCCGGCACGGAAGGCGTCATGATGGCGATCAAGGCGGCTCGGGCGTTCACCGAGCGGTCGAAGATCGTCAAGATCGAAGGTGCCTACCATGGCTCCTACGACTTCGCGGAAGTCAGCCTGGACAGTTCGCCCGCCAACTGGGGCGACATGCCTGCCTCAACGGCATACGCGAAAGGCACGCCGAAGGGAGTTCTCGATGATGTCATCGCGGTGCCGTTCAACGATACGGAGGCGCTGCGTGCCGTCTTCGACGCGCATGGCGACACGATAGCGGGTGTTCTGATCGACCCGATGCCGAACCGCGCCGGACTTATTCCCGCGCGAAAGGATTATCTCGACGCGATGGTCGAGATCGCTCATGCCGCCGGCTCGCTGGTGATCTTCGACGAGGTGATCTCGCTCCGCCTTGGCTATTCGGGGGCGCAGGGCCTGTGGAGCATCACGCCCGATCTGACGGCTCTCGGCAAGATCATCGGCGGAGGATTCCCGGTCGGCGCCGTCGGCGGCCGCGCCGACGTGATGGCGGTGTTCGATCCAACACAAGGCAAGCCCGCATTGCCGCATGGCGGCACCTTCACCGCGAACCCGGTGACGATGCGAGCCGGTCTGGCGGCGATGCGCGCGTTGACCCCGGCTAGCTTCGCGCATCTGGACGCTATCGGCAGCCTGCTTCGCGAGGGCATCACGGCCTCGCTTGCTCGCCATGGCCTCAACGGGCAGTGCGTCGGTCTCGGCTCGCTCTTCAAAGTTCATTTCACGGCGTTGCCGATCACGGACTACCGGTCAGTCTATCCGGGTGCGTCCGTACGCATGAAACTCGACCTGTTCCACAAGGGTCTGCTCGACCGCGGCGTGCTTTCGGCGAGTTACGGACTCTTCGCGCTTTCCACCTCCATGACCGAGGAAGACGCACGCGAGATCCTTTCCGCAATCGACGGCGCCCTCGCAGCAATCGCTCCGAAGCAATGACGTAGCGCGTCCAGCGCCGGATCCATCCGGCACGGGACGACGCAGCAACAGATGGAAGTCACATGACAGCTTCTCCTCACGTCGTCGTCATCGGTGCGGGTACCCTCGGTATGTGTTCTGCGCACGCGCTCGCGGAACAGGGCGCTCGCGTCACCGTCATCGACGCACAATCCATTGCGTCAGGATCCAGCGGCCGCTCGGTCGGGGTCGTTGGGACACAGCTCACGGATCCGTTCGAGATACAGCTGCGCATGCAATCGGTGCAGCGCGTCCGCCGGTGGCAAGAGCGCCTCGGTCTCGGCTTCAGCCCTATCGGCTACCTGCGTCTGGCGCGCACCTCCGAGCAGATGGAACTGTTCGCCCGCTCGGTGGAGATCCAGCGCGATGCCGGCTTCAGATCCAGGGTCTACCAGGCGAACGAGCTTCAGCAACTCGTGCCGCACTTGAGTTCAGATGGGCTCGAAGGCGGCATCTTCGGGCCGGACGACGGCTTCCTCGATCCCCACGAAATGTGCACGCTGCTGGCGCAACAGGTGAAGAAGCTCGGCTCCGAGGTGTTCCAGTTCCGCAAGCTGCTTGGTGCCGCGCGGACATCCGGTGGCTATCGGTTGGACACCAGCAAAGGGCCGATCGGCTGCGACTTCGTCGTGAATGCGGCAGGCGCCTGGGCGCCACGCGTTGCCGAGATGCTCGGACAGACGCTGCACATCCACCCCGAGCGCCACGAGGCGCTGACAATCCACTTGGACGCGCCGCTCCCGTACACAATGCCGATGGTCATGGATCTGGTGAACGGGCAGGGCACCGGACTCAACTTTCGGCACGAGAAAGCGGGCGAGCTCATCGCCGAGATACACAAGGTAAGTTCGCCGTCGCCCGAAGATCCGGACAACTACAACGAGCAGTGCGAGGAAGGGTCCAAGGTCATGCTGGCCGAGATGCTGATCGAACGCCTGCCTGATCTGCCGGGCGCCCGGCTCGGCCGGGGCTGGGCAGGCCTCTACCCTGTCACCGCCGACCACCGTCCCTATGTCGGACCAGTCGATCAGTCGGAGCCCGGTCTGATCACCGCGGCCGGTGCGGGCGGCTACGGGATTCAGCTTGCGCCGGTGATTGGGCTGATCGTCGCAGACTGGGTGCTCAAGGGCTCTCCCGCATCGATCCCAGGCACCGAAAGTCTCGCTCCAACTCCGGAAAGAAACGTTCCGGGCACACATACTGCGGCGGCTTGACCAGTGGGACACCGGCGTTAGCGCAAGGACAAAGAAGCCATGCCCGAGGCAGAAAATATCGTACGCATCAAGAACATCAACGTGATCTATGGCGGCCATCACGCCGTGAAGAACGTCTCGCTCGACATCACGCGCGGCGAGGTCGTGGCGATCGTCGGACCCAGCGGCGCGGGGAAGAGCACGCTGCTGCGCGCGATCAACATGCTCGAACAGCCGTCATCCGGCACCCTTGAAGTGGGTGCCATCCGGTTTTCGGTCGACCGCAATCTGTCCGCCGGAGAGCTGCTGAGGCTCCGACGTTCCACCGGGATGGTTTTCCAGTCCTTCAACCTGTTTCCGCACATGACCGTGCAGCGCAACATTTCGCTGCCGCAGATGCGGGTTCTGGGGCGCACCAAGGAGCAGGCGGACGCGCGCACCGCCCAATTGCTCGAACGCGTACACCTTACGGACAAGGCGCAAGCCTATCCGGCGCGCCTGTCGGGTGGCCAGCAGCAGCGTATCGCGATCGCACGCGCCCTGGCTCTTGACCCCAAGGTGATGCTCTTCGACGAACCCACGAGCGCCCTGGATCCCGAACTCGGGCTTGAGGTGTTGGCCGTGATGCGCGAGCTCGCCCAGGAAGGCATGACAATGATCATCGTCACGCACGAGATCGCCTTTGCCGCAGACGTCGCCGACCGCGTAATCGTCATGGCTAATGGAGAGATCATCGAGCAGGGTCCGCCTGATGCCGTGATCCGCAATCCGTCGTCGCCCCGCACGCGGCAGTTCTTCCGTGCCGTGGTCGATCGCAGATGATCGACCTGCTGGTTTCACTGCTCAGAGGCGTT
>NZ_RZPH01000364.1:0-5332 GCF_004022825.1 Mesorhizobium sp. M7A.F.Ca.CA.004.04.2.1 | reverse complement strand
CTCGTGCCCGGCTGTGACTGGCACACGCGTGCCGACGAGGAGGCCGAGGTCATGCGCCGTGCCGTCGAGCACATGCGCGAGACGCATGGTGAGACGGTCATCCGCGAGACGATGATCGAGGCGATCCGCTCGCGCATCGAAAAGAGCCGCGACGCGGCCTGATCTACCCGGCGTTCAAAGCTTCGGCGGCGCGCTTGAGGAGCGCGTCGCGATCAGGGGTAAACCCGGCTTCGACCCATTCCGCCTCGAGATTCCTGAGGATTTCGCCGAGTTTCGGTCCTGGAGTTGCGCCGAGCGCTGTGAGATCGGCACCTTTCAGCGGAAACAACGGCTTTTCCCATTTGGTGGCGAAGGCAAGCTGGCGCGAAAAGCCACCGGCTTCGAGCAGCGCCTCATTGTCCTCGACGGCGCGCACTCTGGCTGCCGCAAGCGACAGCCGCAGCCGGTCGACAAACCCCTGCCGGTCGCCGCGATAGAGCCTTTTCGCCAGTTCGCCCTCGGTCGTCTTCGGCTCGACGGCGGTGGCAAGCGCCCAGTGGCGCAGGCGATCCGCTTCGGCGGTCGAGAGTTTGAGCCGCTCGGCGAGCGTCTTCATGCGAGCGGCATCGGGCGGCACGATCGCTTCCAGTCTGAGCAGCGGGTCGGGTGCCCAGCCCAGATCCTTCCCGGCCTTGGCCAACCCATGGATGGCATCGATGCCCCATTTCTCGCTTTCCGGCAGCGCTGCGGTCAAGACGCCTGCCTGCCGCATCCAGAGCAGCGCCCGTGACGGATCGGGCGCCGACAAGAGCTTCTTCAGTTCCGACCAGATGCGCTCGGCCGAAAGCTGGGCCAGCCCTTCCTTAAGCCGGGCGCAGGCTTTCAGCCCTTCGGCGTCCGGCCGTCCATCGCCGTACCAGGCGAAGAAGCGGAAGAAGCGCAGGATGCGCAGATAATCCTCGCGGATACGCGCTTCCGGGTCGCCGATGAAGCGCAGCCGGCGTGCCTCGATGTCGGCAATGCCGCCGACCAGGTCGACAACCCTGCCGTCGGCCTCGGCATAGAGCGCATTGATGGTGAAGTCGCGCCGCTCGGCGTCAAGCTTCCAGTCGCGCCCGAACGACACTTTCGCGCGTCGCCCGTCGGTCTCGATATCGGCGCGCAAGGTGGTGATTTCATAAGGTTTTCCGCCGGCAACCACGGTGATTGTCCCATGTTCGATGCCGGTTGGCACCGCCTTGAACCCTTCCGCTTCGGCGCGGCGGAGGGTTTGCTGCGGCAGGCAGGTGGTGGCGATGTCGATGTCGGCGACGGGCTGGCCCATCAGCGTGTTGCGCACCGCGCCGCCGGCGACTCGCGCCTCTTCACCGCCTTCGGCCAGTGCGAACAGCAGGCGCTGCAGATGCTTGTCGCCGAGCCAGTCGGCCCTGTCCGCGATCGAGACACTCACGCATAAAGCCTTTCATAGAGGGTACGGATGATGCCGGCGGTGACGCCCCAGATGCGCCGTTCGCCGTAAGGCATGTCGTAGAAGAACCATTCGAGATCGTTCCACATGCGGCTGTCGCGCTTGTGGTTGGCCGGGTCCATCAGGAAGCGCAGCGGCACTTCGAAAGCGGCGTCGACCTCGTCGGCGTTGAGCGTCAGTTGGAAACCGGGCCGCACGATGCCCAGCACCGGGGCGATGCGGTAGCCGCTGCCGGCGACATAGTCGGGCATGCGGCCGATGATCTCGATGCCATCTCGGCCAAGCCCGATCTCCTCGAAAGTCTCGCGCAGCGCCGCCGCCTCAGGGCTCGGATCGGTCGGATCGATGGTGCCGCCGGGAAATGCCACCTGCCCCGAATGGCTGCGCAGCTTTTCGGCCCGTTTGGTCAGGAGAACCGTCGCATCGCCCTCATGATCGACCACCGGGATCAGCACCGCGGCATTGCGCAGCGCCTTGCCCTGGTTGAGGCGCGGATGGCCGGGGTTGAAGCGATGATCGCCATAATCGTCGCCGGCATGCGCATCCGGCTGCACGGCAAAACGCGCGCGAAAATCCGCGGATGAAAACGGCGCCGGCGTCACCTGGTCCATCACGCGCTCAGCCGCTTCAACTGGTCCGCCGGCATGATCGGGAACACGGCGCCCTTGGAGCGCACCGCGAACATCGTCTCGCCGCCGATCTCGACCTCCTCGCCATGCCCGACCAGCTCATACATAACCGGCCGCGCCACCAGCGCCTCCAGACGGCCCCGCACCAGCACATAGGGCTTCAATCCGCCGGTCTCGTTCTCGTCGACGAAGCGCAGCGGCCGTTCCGGCCCGGCCTCGACGACATCGCCGACATTGGTGCGGAAGGTGATGGTCTGCGCTTCGCCGCTACCCGAAACGTCCATTTCGACCGCGATGAACGGCGCATCGGCAACGCGGATGCCGACCTTTTCCACCGGTGTCACCAGATAGGTCCTGCCATCGGCGTCCTTGCGCAGCACCGAGGAGAAAAGCTGCACCAGCGGCATGCGCCCGATCGGCGTGCCCAGATAGAACCAGGTGCCGTCGGACTTGATCTCCATGTCCAGATCGCCGCAGAAGTCGGGATTCCAGCGTTCGACGGGTGCCGCCCCCTTGCCGGCACGGGCGGCGCGCGAGATGAGCGCCTCGAGGCCACGCGCCTCGGTGGCATCCGTCAGGCTTTCTTCACGATGTCCCAAGGGTCCCGTCATGGTCACGAAATAGTCACTGTTGTTGCGCTTGTCAGCCTAAGTCTGTGATTTAAGTTTCGACATAGGCGCCACGCGAGGCCGAATCGCGGCAACTTATGGTATGGTGCAGCCGTTGTTCCAGCCATGGTATTCCAACCACAAGGATCGATGCGGCATGAGCGTGATGGTCAAGGAAAGCCCGATCAGCGAAAAGGACATGATCGCCGAGGCCGAAAAGGCGCTTGCCGACATCTCCCGGATCCGCGACGGGGTCGGCCGGGTCATCTTCGGACAGGAAAGCGTCGTCGAGCGTACTCTGGTGGCTCTGCTGGCCGGTGGCCATGCGCTTTTGGTCGGCGTGCCGGGCCTCGCCAAGACCAAGCTGGTCGAAACACTTGGCATCGTGCTCGGCCTCGATTCGCGTCGCATCCAGTTCACGCCGGACCTGATGCCGTCCGATATCCTCGGCTCCGAAGTGATGGAGCAGGACGAAACCGGCAAACGCTCCTTCCGCTTCATCTCCGGGCCGATCTTCGCCCAGTTGCTGATGGCCGACGAGATCAACCGCGCGTCGCCGCGTACCCAGTCGGCGCTGCTGCAGGCCATGCAGGAATACCACGTCACCATTGCCGGCGCCCGCCATGACCTGCCGGCGCCCTTCCACGTGCTGGCAACCCAAAACCCGCTGGAGCAGGAAGGCACCTATCCGTTGCCCGAGGCCCAGCTTGACCGCTTCCTGATGCAGGTGGATATCCTCTATCCCGAGATCGAGGCAGAGCGCCGCATCCTTCTGGAAACCACCGGCATCGAGGACGCGAAAGCGCAAAACGTGCTGCAGCCGGTGCGGCTGAAGGAGATCCAGACGCTGATCCGCCGCATGCCGGTGCCTGAAAGCGTCGTCGAGGCGATCCTGACGCTGGTGCGCTCGGCGCGTCCCGGCCAAGGCAATGCCGAGACCGACAAGAACGTCGCCTGGGGTCCCGGCCCGCGCGCCAGCCAGGCGCTGATGCTGTGCACAAGGGCGCGCGCGCTTTACGACGGACGGCTGGCGCCCTCGGTTGACGACGTCCGTGCGCTGGCCGAGCCGGTGCTGCAGCATCGTATGGCGCTGACCTTCGCCGCCCGCGCCGAAGGCACCGGCGTGCGTGACGTGGTGGCGAAACTCGTGAAAGGAATTTGATGCCGCGCATCGGCGAGGTCCAGGCTCCGGCAGCGACGCGCGACGCGCTCGCCCGTGGCCGGTTGCGAGCCTCGCTTGTGCCAGACCTGCTGGTCGAGGCGCGCCGCATCGTCAACACCGTGATCGCCGGCTGGCATGGCCGCCGCAAGCGCGGCATCGGTGAAAATTTCTGGCAGTTCCGGCCCTATGTCGAGGGAGATTCCTCGCGCATCGACTGGCGCCGCTCGGCCCGCGACGACCACACCTATGTGCGCGACCGCGAATGGGAAGCCGCCCATACGGTCTGGCTGTGGGCCGACCCCTCGCCGTCGATGCTCTACAAATCGACCGGCGCCAGCGTTTCCAAGCAATCGCGCGCGCTGGTGCTGGCGCTGGCCATGGCCGAACTGTTGTCGCGCAGCGGCGAGCGCATCGCCTGGCCGGGCCTCACCGACCCGTTCACCGCCCGCAACGGCGCCGAACGCATCGCCGCCCAGTTGATGCATGCCGGCGATTTGCCGGCAAAACCCGACCTGTCCGACATCAGGCGCTTCTGCGACATCGTCATCGTCAGCGACTTCCTCGATCCGGTCGAAGAGACGATGGCCTGGCTCGACGTGCTGGCCCGCCACGGCGTGCGTGCCCACCTGATCGAGGTCGCCGACCCGGCCGAGGAGACCTTCCCCTATGCCGGCCGCACCGAATTCACCGATCCCGAGACCGGCGACAAGCTGACCGCCGGCCGCGCCGAAATGCTCGGCGATGAGTATCGCCTGCTCTACGCCGCCCGGCGCCACGAACTGGCGGCCTGGTGCAAACGTCTTGGCTGGAGCTTTACCGTCAACCACACCGATCGGCTCGCCTCCGACGCGCTGGTGCGGCTGCACATGGCGATGACCACTGATGGCTCCTCGGCCAGGCCGACCGCCGGCGGTCGTGCCGGCATGATCGCCGGCGGCGATCGGCCAGGAAAGGCTGTCGCATGAGTTGGCTGCCGCTTTCCTTTGGCGCCCCCATGGTGCTGTGGGGCCTGCTGGCACTGCCGGTGATCTGGTGGCTGCTCAGGCTGACGCCGCCCAAGCCGCAGACCGAAATCTTCCCGCCGCTGAAGATCCTGGCCCGCGTGCTGAAGCGCGAGGAGACGCCGCAGCAGAGCCCGTGGTGGCTGACACTGCTCAGGCTCTTGATGGCGGCCCTCATCGTCGCGGCATTGGCCGACCCGGTCTTCAACCCGCGCGAAAAGCTGCCGGCCGAGGGAGCCGCCCTTGCCCTGGTCATCGACAATGACTGGGCAAGTGCCGCAGACTGGGGCAAACGCGTCGCCACCGCCGAGCGGCTGATCAACGATGCCGGCTCCAACGGCGTGCCGGTCGTCATCGCCTTCACTGCCGAAAAGGCCAATGCCGAGATCGGCCCGTTCGATGCCGCCACCGCGCTTGACCGGCTGCGCGCCGCCAAGCCGCGGCCGATCCCGACCGACCGCCCCGCCGTCTATGCCCGCGTCGCC
>NZ_RZPH01000363.1:0-5340 GCF_004022825.1 Mesorhizobium sp. M7A.F.Ca.CA.004.04.2.1 | reverse complement strand
CTCGCAGCGCCTTCATCGCCATTATCGCGGTCGGCGCGACATTTGTGATCTCGTCCGGCGGGCTCGATCTTTCCGTCGGCTCGATGGCCGCCTTCATCACCGGCATCACCATCATGTTCATGAACACGGTGGCGCCGCATGCCGGTATCTGGGCTATTCCCGCCGGCATGGCGGTGGCGATCCTGGTCGGCCTGCTGTGCGGGCTTGCCAACGGCCTCATCGTCACGGTCGGCAGGGTCGAACCGTTTATCGCAACGCTGGGCACGATGGGGATTTTCCGGGCGCTGATAACCTATCTGACCGACGGCGGCACGATACCAATCGACCGATCGCTGCGCGAGGCCTACCGGCCTGTCTATTTCGGCACGGTTGCCGGCATCCCGGTTCCAATCCTCATATCCATCGCCGTCGCCGCGGTCGCATCCTTCATCCTGTACAAGATGAAATACGGCCGCAAATGCGCGGCGGTCGGCGCCAATGAGGATGTCGCCCGTTATTCCGGCATCTCGGTGATCAGGACACGGACCGTCGCCTATATCGTCCAGGGTGTCTGCGTGGCCATTGCCGCGATCTGCTACGTGCCGCGCCTGGGCGCCGCAACGCCGACGACCGGACAGCTTTGGGAACTGCAGGTCATCACCGCAGTGGTAATCGGCGGCACCGCGCTGCGCGGCGGCAAGGGCCATGTGTGGGGAACAGTCGCCGGCGCCGTCATCCTGGAGCTCATCGCCAACCTCATGGTGCTGTCGGACTTCGTCTCCGAATACCTCGTCGCCGCTGTTCAGGGCGTCATCATCATCATCGCCATGCTCATCCAGCGGTTTTCGAATTCGAAATAGCGCCGCGTCCGGACCACGCGGATCAACGTTCTTGTAGGTCCAAGGGAGAAGACAATGTTCAGTAGAAAATGGATTGCGGCGGCGACACTTGGCGCGCTGCTGCTGGCCGGCCAGGCCATGGCGCAAGACACGAAGGTCATCGCGGTGTCGATACCGGCAGCCGACCACGGTTGGACGGCGGGCATCGTCTATCACGCACAAGCGGCGGCCAAGGAAATCAATGCCGCGTTCCCGAACGTCGAAGTGGTCGTGAAGACGTCGCCGTCCGCGGCGGAGCAGGTCAGCGCGCTTGAGGACCTGTCGGCCAGCCGCAAGCTGGACGCTTTGGTGATCCTGCCTTACAGCTCGGAAGAGCTGACTCAGCCGGTCAAGGCTATCAAGGACATGGGCACGTTCATCACCGTCGTCGATCGCGGTCTGACTGACGCCTCCGTCCAGGATCTTTACCTCGCCGGCGACAATATCGCGGTTGGCACCAACACAGCCAAGTTCATGATCGACAAGCTCGGCGGCAAGGGCGACGTCGTTGTGCTGCGCGGCATTCCGACCGTCATCGACGACGAGCGCATCAAGGGCTTCCAGGACACGATCAAGGGTACGAACCTGAAAGTCCTCGACATCCAGTACGCGCATTGGAACAGCGACGAGGCCTTCAAGCTGATGCAGGACTATTTGGCCAAGTACCCGCATATCGATGCGGTCTGGGCCAATGACGACGACATGCTGCTTGGCGTGCTCGAGGCGGTCAAGCAATCGGGCCGGACCGATATCAAGCTGGCGCTCGGTGGCAACGGCATGAAGGACATCGTCAAGAAGGTGATCGACGGCGACGCCATGACGCCGGTCGAGACGCCATATCCGCCGTCGATGATCAAGACCGCGATCTACATGACCGTCGCCAACCTGATCGGCCAGGCACCCGTCCGTGGCACCGTCAAGCTCGACGCGCCGTTGATCACCCAAGCCAACGCCAAGGAATACTATTTCCCTGACTCGCCATTCTAACCCTATCCGATTTCACCGAAAGGCAGGGCGCGGTCTGCGCCTTGCCTAGCTCAAACACTGAGAGGAAGAGCCATGCCAGGCAAAAAGATACTGATGCTGACCGGTGAGTTCACCGAAGAATACGAAATCTTTGTCTATCAGCAAGCCATGGAAGCCGTCGGCCACACCATCCACGTGGTATGCCCGGACAAGAACGCCGGAGATCTGATCAAGACCTCGCTGCACGACTTCGAGGGCGACCAGACCTACACCGAAAAGCTCGGCCACTATGCGCTGATCAACAAGACTTTCTCGGAAGCTGAGAGGCAGCTCGATCAATATCATGCCGTCTACTGCGCGGGCGGCCGCGGCCCGGAATACATCCGCACCGACAAGCGCGTGCAGGCGATCGTGCGCCATTTCCACGAGGCCAAGAAGCCGATCTTCACCATCTGCCACGGTGTGCAGATCCTGATCGCTGTCGACGGCGTGGTGCGTGGCAAGAAGGTCGCAGCACTCGGCGCCTGCGAGCCTGAAGTGACACTGGCGGGTGGCACCTATATCGACCTGTCGCCGACCGAGGCCTATGTGGACGGGACAATGGTTTCTGCCAAAGGCTGGACGGCGCTTGCTGCGTTCATCCGCGAATGTTTGAAGGTGCTGGGAACGGAAATCCGCCACGCGTAAGCTTCTGGAACCGACGCATTCCCCAAGGGATGCGTCGGTTCTCTTCAATAGCGCCTCCATATCCATATCAATTCGGTCGGGATCGCGGCTGTCGAGCGCACCGGTATAGGCGAGATGCTCAAGGAGTGCCGCCTGGTTGCGCTGCTTTCGTCCTTCTTGTGCTGGCGCGCGGCGCTGTTTCGGCGTCCGGATTAGAGGTCGTGTCGTCGACCGTGCGGCCCGTCGTCGCCCCAAGCGATCACGCTCGGTGCCGAGGTCCGGTGACAAGTTCCCACAAAACCTTCTGACGACCGTTCGATCGGCGCTCAGGCGCGACGTCACCATGAAAGCGGGATGCGCCTGAGTTCAGGCCTGCGTCAGTCAAGCTGGCATCGCGGGCAAATGGTCTCCCGGCGTCCGGGTTGGTCATCGGCCTGACGAAAAGAACGGCGTCTAGGAACGATTCCGGCCGGCTGCCGTTGCCTAACATTAGATATCTCTTATGGAAGTTGCGAAAATGCCGCTGTGTCAGAATCTATGCCCTCTTGAAATGACGTTCAAATGCCCGCGTTGCGGATTGGCTTTGCTGAAACCCGGGCGCTGGTTTCAGGTTGCATCCAAATATCGCTGCGAGGGGTGTCACAGCGAAATCCGGATTACTTATCCCGACAAGATTGCACTGTTCCAGAAGTATGCGGCGCAGCGCGAGGGTCCACCTCCGCCAAAGTATAGCTCAGTCCTGACCAAGTCATTCAGCGGCTAGGCCATGGTCCTGCCAGGGCGGCGGGGCGACTGAACGCTGACTGCCGGCGGCAGGGTTGCCTATTGCATGGAACGAAATCCGTTCCCTGCGGTTGGAAGGTCATGCCTCCAGCTACACGCAATTGAACCGGCCATGCCCTGCAGTCAGGAGCAGTGATGCAAACATACCTGGTAGAGCAAATGGAAGGGGACGACGTGGTTGCGGCGAGTAATGTCAATGCGTCCAGCCCGTTCACGGCGGCGACTATATCAACAGGACGCCAGGTTACCCTGAGGACATGGGAAAACAACTGGGTTCGTGTCACGGATGAGCTTGGAGGGGAAGTATTCGCATACTGCTTCGTTTCAGGCACTGGCGAAGCGGACCGCAGCGCACAGCCCGACACTTCGGTAAGGTAGCACAGCCGAGCGAGCGCAGGCTGGCATGCTCAACTTCGAACGATTTAAGCGATCAAGACCGCCTCGCGCATCATCCGAATGATTGATGAAAAGATCATGCCGCGGGGCGATAAGCGGCAACAATCCTAGCGTGGGGCCCTTATGTCTCTGGCGCATTTAGAATCTTCGAGGGCGATTCAAACGGTGCAGACTGACTACCAAGCGGTGGTCTCTTGTCGATGGTCAAAAGTTCCCGATCATGCTCTTGACGAGGGCGGGCCCGTTCTACGTCTGCATCAACGGATGGGAACTGGCTTCGTCGATATTCCGGTCTTTGATCACCTGAGGGAAATCGCCGGGCGTTATTCCGAAAAATTAGCCGCCAGCGACGGCACCAACCGACTGACCTATTCCGAGCTTTTTCGGGCGGTCGAGGCCTTGGCCAGCCGGATTGAAGCCGTCGTCCCCGACGGAAATGCGGTTGGAATACTTCAGGCCAACTCGGTCTGGTACACCGTTGCGATGCTGGCCAGCATGGCATCCGGTCGACCGTCGGTGCCGCTTAACGTGCGAGATCCGGACTCGCGCATCAACGAAATCGTCGCCGACGCGAGGCTCTCCGCCATAATTGGCGACAAAGGCCTCCACGGCCTTGATCTGCCCCAGCACGTTGCCCGGATCGAGATAGCGCAATCGTTGCAGGCAACGCTTCGTCCAGCTGGACACCGTACCGTTTCTGTCGATGCACCGGCAATCGTGCTTTATACCTCCGGCAGCACGGGCCGCCCCAAGGGAATTGTCAACAGCCAGCGGAGCTTGCTGTGCCGGGTGCAGCAATATGTCGACGCGTGCCACATCAATGCGCAGGATGTTTTCTTGCCCATGACCGGCCCGGCAACCATCGCCGGTTGTCGGGAAATACTTGCCGCTCTTCTTACGGGTGCTACGTTGCAGCTTGTGGAGGTCGAAGCCGTCGGCCTACGCGCGGTTCGCGGCCGCATGCAATCGGAAGGCGTGACGATCACCTATCTGGTGCCGGCATTGCTTCGCGCTCTCCTGGCGGATGAGCCCGCGGACGCCTTTGGTTCACTCAGGGTTGCCCGAATTGGAGGCGAGAAGGTGTCCTCGACCGACATCCGCCTGGTGCGCAAGGCTGTCCCGCCAACTTGCCTGGTGCAGATCGGCTATTCATCGACGGAAACGACTGGATCGCAGTGGTTCTTGCCGCACGATTGGCCGGAATTCGATTCCTCAGCTCCCGTCGGTTGGCTGCTTCCGGGTATCAGCTTCGCAGTGGTCGATGAAGAGGGTTACCCGGTCAGCCCGGCAAGATCGGAGAACTGTTGATCAGAAGCCCGTATGTCGCACTCGGATATTGGGAAAATGGGGCAGTCGTTCCGTTTGAAATAGATCCCGACGACCAGACGCTTCGTATCTTTGCGACGGGCGATCTTGTGCAAATTGGGAGTGATGGCCTGTTGCGGATCATCGGTCGCAAAGGGCGCCAGATAAAGGTCAATGGGCGGCGCGTTGAGCCGGCCGAACTCGAACGGGTTCTGCGTGGCGCGCCGTCGGTGAAGGATGCCGTGGTTATCGTCACCCCGGCGAATGAACTGGTTGCGTTCGCCGTCCCGCACGGCGGGGCGGGAGCCAGTTTTTTCGACGAGCTTCGCCAACTTGCCAGGGCAAAATTGCCGCCCGCGCCTTTCCC
>NZ_RZPH01000362.1:0-5342 GCF_004022825.1 Mesorhizobium sp. M7A.F.Ca.CA.004.04.2.1 | reverse complement strand
CTCCAACACCTATGCAACGCCGGGCTGGCAGCGCGCGCAGGCCAACCGCACCGAGGCGACCGACCGCAACTGGGGCTCGCGCTCCGGCCACCAGGTCGAGCGCATCGGCTATGGCGAGACGGACAGCGGCTACGGCGCCGGCCGCACCTCGGTCAAGGGCCGCACCATCGATGGCGAACTGGTCGCCAAATCCGTCGCCGACAAGCCATCGCCCTTCAACGTCGGCGACCGCGTCTTCCACCAGAAATTCGGCAACGGCAACATCTCGGCCATCGAAGGCAACAAATTGACCATCGACTTCGACAAGGCCGGCCAGAAACGCGTTCTGGACGGGTTTGTCGCGGCGGTGTGAAGATGGCGTTTTCCCGCGGACAGCTCCCACCTTCGTCATCCACGGGCGGAGCAGGAGCGAAGCGACGTCGCGGAGACCCGAGGATCCATGCCGTGACCTTGGCCGTGGAGTGCAGCGGAGCAGAATTCTGCACCGTAGTGACGCGTTGAAGTTGCGGCATGGATCCTCGGGTCTGCGCTGCGTCGCTACGCTCCTTGCTTCGCCCGTGGATGACGAAAACGATGAGCGCCGGCGCCAATCGTCAAGGCATGCGATCCTCCAACGAAACCCTCACCGATACCGCGCCTGGTTCCACTTATGACCGAGCAGCGACAGGATGATGATTAGGCCGTTGAAGAACTGCACGTAGAAGCCGCTCAATCCTGCCGCCACGACGCCGGTCTGGATGAAGGACACGGTGACAGCGCCGATGGCGCCTCCGACCACGGTGCCGATGCCGCCCCAGGTCGGCGTGCCGCCGACGAACACCGAGGCCAGCACCGGCAGCAGATAGCCATCACCGGCGGTCGGCCACCAGGTGAAGTTGATCATCACCGAGAAGGTGCCGGCGATCGCGGCCCCGATGCCGACGAAGACAAACACTTTCACCCGCACGCGCTTGACGTCGATGCCCATCTGCTGGGCGCTGTCGGGATTGTCACCGACCACCCTCACCTGCGCGCCGAAGCGGTGGCGGTTGTAGAGCATCGCCGACAGCACGACGAAGCCGATGGCCCAGAAGATCTGCACCGGAATGCCCAGGAGCTGGCTGGAGAAGATCGTATAGGCCCAGCTGTCGCTGAGGCTGGTCAGCGCCATCGACTTGCCTTCGTTGATGATCTGGATCAGGCCTCGCAGCAGGAAATTCATGCCGAGCGTCGCGATCAGCGACGACAGCCCGCCATAGACCACCAGCGACCCGACCAGGAAGCCGAGCAGCATGCCGGTGACGAGTGCGGCGGCGATGCCGAGGAACGGATTGTAGCCGGCCTGCACGACCAGCGCGAAGACCCATGAGGCAAAACCCATCGTCGCCGGAAACGACAGGTCGATCTCACCGCAGGTGACGACGAAGACCAGCGGCACCACCACGAACAGCGCAACGGGGAGCGTGGTCAGCACCGAGCGGTAGAGATACCAGGTGGTGAAGACGGTCGGGTTGGCGATCATGAACACCGTCATCATGACGATGAACACGGCGAGCGTGCCGAGCGCGGCACGGTTGTCGAGGATGAAGCCGCGCATCCAGTGATCGGAAGGGTGTTTCCACTCTTTCTGGGCACTGGGGCGGGCAATGCCGGCGGACGGCTCGTGCAGATCTGGCTCCATGGTCTTGCTCATCGTGCTCTCTGCTCCGCGTCGCCGGCATCGTGCAGTCCGGCCAATCCGCCGGGATGCGCGACCTCTTCCATGAAGTTGATGAGATCTTCGGCCGACTTGACCTCGCTGCGGTCGGTCGTCAGTGCGACCTTGCCGCGATCCAGCACGACGAAGCGATCGGCGATGTCGAAGACATGATGGATGTTGTGGCCGATGAACAGGATCGAGCGGCCGCTCGCCCGCACCTGGCGCACGAAATGGAACACCTTGGCGGTTTCGGTCAGCGACAGCGCCGTCGTCGGCTCGTCGAGGACGATCAGCTCGGCCTGCTTGTAGATGGCGCGGGCGATCGCCACGCCCTGGCGTTCGCCGCCCGAAAGCTGGCCGACGATCGACTGCGGCGTGAACACTTTCGAGGTGAAGCCGATCTCGCGCATCAGCCGGCTCGCTTCCTCGATCTCCTTGTTGACCCTGAGAAAGCCCATGAAGCCGGTCAGTTCGCGGCCCATGAAGATGTTGCGAACGATGGTCTGCTGCACGGCCAGCGCCCGGTCCTGGAACACCGTCTCGATGCCGGCCTCGCGCGAACGCGCCGCACTCCACCCGGTCACCGGCTTGCCGCGCACGAGGATTTCGCCGCTGGTCGGCTTGACCACGCCGGAGAGGATCTTGATCAGCGTCGACTTGCCGGCGCCATTGTCGCCGAGCAGGCCGACGACCTCGCCGCGGTCGACGCTGAGATTGACCCCGCCCAGCGCATAGACCTGGCCATAGGACTTGCTGATGTCGCGCAGTTCGATGAGGCGTTCTGCCATCGGATCCTCGCTTGATTGTCTGTTGCCGGCTTCGTCGCCAGCGGTCCCGCCGGCCGGGGCCTGAGATCCCGGCCGGCGGCTTGGGAGGTCAGCGCAGCGCCTGCTTGGCGAGCTCAGCGACGATCTCGTAATTTTCGGGCGTGACGAAACCGGCGCCGGTGTCGACATTCATCGGCGCCAGCCCCAGAACAACCTGCTGGCAGAGGCTGAGGATCGGCAGATAGCCCTGCAGGAACGGCTGCTGGTCGGCGGTCAATTGCACCCAGCCGCCCTTGAAGCCCTCGACGATCTGCGGGCTGGTGTCGAAGCCGAAATTGAATATCTCGCCCGCCTTGCGTCCGGCCGCCTGCATGTAGGTCGATACATTGCCGAGCATCTGCCCGCCGGGATAGCCGACCGCCTTGACGTCGGGATTGTTGAGCAGCGCCGCGGTAATCACCGGAATGGCCAGATTGGGATCGGACGCCCATTCGCCGCTCGGCGGAGAGGACAACTGGATGACCTCGACGCCAGCGTCCTTGAGCGCCGCCACCGTGCCGCGCTCGCGCGCGCCGCGGCTTTCGTTTTCGAACGGACCGATCATGATCGCCTTGTCGCCGGCCTTCAGCTTGCCCAGCTTGAACGCCTCGGCGCCGAGCGCGCGGCCCTGCTGCTCCTGCTGGGCGCCGACATAGCCGCCGCCGAATGCTTCCACCACCTTCGGCACCGGCACGTTCTGGTACATCATCTTGATGCCGTCCTTGTGCGCCTGTTCGGCCAGCGGCATGATCGACGCGTCGCCCGGGTGGCCCATCATGGCGATGCCGTTGGGCTTGACCGCGACGG
The DNA here is from genome assembly GCF_004022825.1 of Mesorhizobium sp. M7A.F.Ca.CA.004.04.2.1. Taxonomy (NCBI): domain Bacteria; kingdom Pseudomonadati; phylum Pseudomonadota; class Alphaproteobacteria; order Hyphomicrobiales; family Phyllobacteriaceae; genus Mesorhizobium; species Mesorhizobium sp. M7A.F.Ca.CA.004.04.2.1. Next base: position 2,051 of record NZ_RZPH01000362.1, on the reverse strand, counting down.
CCTCACGCAGTTGCTGCACCATCTTTTCGATGTCCCACTGGGAGAAGATGTAGTCGACCTTCGGCCCGAGATCGGCCTCTGCCTGCTTGGCGCCATTGTAGACGATGGTGCCGAAAGCGTCGCCCTCGGCGCCGCCGACGAAGAAGCGGATGTGGACGTCCTTGCACCATTTGGCGTCGAGCGCCCGCGCGGGCAAGGTGGAGATCGCAGCGGCAAGCATCGTGGCGGCGGCCACGACGGTCGAGCGCAGAACTGTCCTTCTCATCGTCATGCTCATGCACTTATCCTCCCTTTTTGTCCTCGCAAGCGAGGAGTTCGACATTCGCTTCGGCAATGTGCGTTGCAGACATCCCGGCCGGCTCCTCCCGCCGGCCGATCCTCACATCGGGTTCGGCAGGTAGGTGGCCCCTCCTCTGCATTGCTTCAGATATTCCAGCGCCCGCACCTGGCCGGTGATCTCGAGATCGCCGCGATAGACCGGGTCGTGCCAGCCCTCGATGTCGATGGCGCCCTTGTAGCCGGCCAGCCGCAACTCGCTGATCACCCGCGTCCAGTCGCTGTCGCCAAAACCCGGCGTGCGCATCTGCACGAAGGGCAGTCGGCCGAACACGCCATGCTCGCGGATCACGTCCCAACGCACCGTCGCGTCCTTGCCGTGGACGTGGAAGATGCGCGGCGCCCATTTGCGGATCTGCGGCATCGGGTCGATCAGATAGACGAGTTGATGGCAGGGCTCCCATTCCAGCCCGAGATTGTCATCGGGCACTTCGTTGAATATCAGCTCCCAGGCGTCCGGATTGTGGGCGATGTTCCAGTCGCCGGCGGCCCAGTTGCCGTCCATGGCGCAGTTCTCGAACGCGATGCGGACGCCCTTGTCGGCGGCGCGTTTGGCCAGCGGTCCCCAGACCTTCTTGAAGCGCGGCAGGCTGTCCGGCAGAGGTTTGCCGCGCAGGCGGCCGGTGAAGCCGCTGACCATCGAGGTGCCGAACAGATGCGCGTTGTCGATCACGGTCTCCCAGGCCTTGAGCACGCCGCGATCGACCTCGCCGTCTTCCAGCGGATTGCCGAACACGCCGAGCGAGGACACGGTGACGTCGGCATCGCCGATCGCCTCGCGGATCTGGCCGGCGAGAAGCGCCAGGTCCTTGCCGCCAAGCGTCTGCCAGAAGAAGGGTTGGATGCTCTCGAAGCCGAGCGGCAGGATCTGTTTGACGTAAGCCGCCGGGTCGTCGAGATTGGCCCGCACCATGGTGCCGATCCGGATGTCGAGAAGCGGGTTCGGCGTCATTGTGCGTCCTCTGCGATTGTCACGCGGCGGCCGGTCTCGGCGCTTTCGATGGCGCCAAAAACCATGGCCAGGCTCTTGATGTTGTCGGCGCCGCGCGTTTCCGGCTCGGTGCCGGTCTGGATGGCGTGCACGAAATCCTGGAGAATGCCGAGATGGCCGCCGACGCGATCGGACGCATCGAGCGGCGGCACCGCGATCGGCTGGGTTTTGTCGAACATTCCGTCACGGCCCGGCATCACTGCTTCTGCCCTCAGCTCGTCATTGCCGTCCCAGAGCAGGCTGCCGCGCTCGGCGACGATGCGCCATGTACTTTCCCAACTGGTGCGGAAGCCGGCGGCGCACCAGCTCCCGGCATAGGTGAAGACCTTGCCGCGGCCGAGATCGAAGACGGCGCTGGCCGACGATCCCTGCCGGTACCAGGAATTGGCCGGCTCCCATTCCTGGCAATAGACGCCGGCCGGCTCGCCGGCGACCATATAGCGGGCGGCGTCGAATGTGTGGATCGCCATGTCGAGCAACAGCACATGCGCCATCTCCTCGCGAAAGCCGCCGAAATGCGGTGCGACGAAAAAGTCGGCGTGGATGCTGGTAGGCGTGCCAATGGCGCCGGAGTCCAGGAACCTGCGGATGCGCCTGACATTGGCGACATAGCGGCGGTTCTGCACGACCGCATGGATGCGCCCGGCGCGGTGCGCGGCCTCGACGATGGCGCGCGCATTTTCCCGACTGTCGGCGAGCGGCTTTTCCGTCAGCAGATGGCAAT
>NZ_RZPH01000361.1:0-5343 GCF_004022825.1 Mesorhizobium sp. M7A.F.Ca.CA.004.04.2.1 | reverse complement strand
GGTTCGGCCCGCGCCGTGCTCACGAACAGCCGGTCGGCGGCGGCAACCGTCAGGCCCGCGGCCAGCCCAAGATGAATGAAGTCGCGGCGGGGAACCTTGCCGCCTCCGATCAGGCTTTGCGCGATACCAAGCTTGTATTCAGATTCTGACATTTGACTCTCCCATTGCGGAATTCCCCGCGTTATTTCTCGTCAAGCACCGGCGAACAAATCTGCTTATCGGCTCCCGCCACCTTTCTTCGAATTTTTCCAATCCCAATCGGCTTGCGCCAATCAGGCCGTCACGTAGATGCCGCCGGCTTCGACGGTGACTGGAAATGTGCGCGCGCGAACGGACGGATCGACCAAGGCCGCGCCTGACTTGATGTCGAACTCCCAGCCGTGCCAGGCGCATCGAACGATCTCGTTTTCGCGATGATAGATGAATTGCGCCTGTTCAACGGGCGCGGTTGTGCCGCATTGCGGCCCCTCGCAAAGCGGAGCGCCACGGTGCGGACAGACATTCAGCAGCGCGTGGAATGAATCTCCGATGCGGAAAATCCCGACCGAAAGGCTGCGTATCTTGGCGATGAACGGAGACCCTGTTTCGATCTCGTCGACGCGGCAGATATATGTCTTCTCGGGCATCGTATGCTTCCTCAGGCGGCATTCGCGGCTTGCGCGCGGGGGATGCGTTTGTAGACTTCCAGCGCGTTCAGTCCCATGATCTTGCTCTTCCAGGCAGGAGGGATTTGCAGCGTGTTGGCATCGTCGTAATCCCAGTGCGGATAGTCCGATGCAAACATCAGCGTGTTTTCTCCGTCCATCGCTTCGAGCGTGGACCAGAGATGTTGGATGTTTGCAGGCTGCTCCAGCGGCTGCGTGGAAAAGCGGATGTTGCGCCGGCAATATTCAGACGGCAGCATCTTCAGCCATGGCGTCTCCTTGCGCAGCGCTTTGTAATCAGCGTCCAGGCGCCAAAGGACCGACGGAACCCAGGCGACGCCGCATTCGATGATCACGAAGTAGAGGTCCGGCCATTTCTCGAAGACGCCATGGGCGATCATGCTTGCCACGTGCGACATCGCCGACATGTGCAGAATGGCATGCGTTTCCCAGAAGAATGTCGTCGGGGCGGGAGCAATGGCAGTTGAATTCACGCCGCCATGCCCGCCCAGATGAATGGCGAATGGCAACCCCACTTCCGCGCAGGCTTCGTAGATCGGGTGGTAAAACGGGTCGCCATACGGCTTGACGGACCCCTGGGAGGCGAGAACCTGGACCATCCGCGGATGACTGCCAAGACGGCGAATCTCGGCGGCAGCGAGCTTCGGATCCTGTGGCGCGATGATGATCGAGCCCATGAAACGATCGTCTTTCGGCAACCACTGATCGATCTGATAATCGTTGTACGCGCTGACCAGAGCGCTGGCATAGTAAGGGTTAGCCAGGGTCGACGCCTCGATAGGCTCATCGCCGGTCAGGATCGCCACGTCGACTTTGTATTTGTCGAGGTGCTTCTCTTTCATGATGAGATAGTTGTCGGCTTCCGTTTTCGGACGGATGTCCTTGCGGGAGAAGTCCTGCGGGTGGAACCAGGGCCGATGGCCATGCGGAAAGGCGCCAACGGGACCTGTTTTCTCGCCCTCGATGAACATGTCTTTCCACAAGCCGGAGAGATAGGGCTCCAACACGGTGGCGCTTGACCAGTAATTATGACAGTCGCAGTCGACTATGAACACTTCTTCCGCTCCGTATCCGTATCTCGTCCCGGCGGCGCTGCCGGCCGTTGATCTGCTGCAGCTTCCGCCTTGAGTATTGTTTGATCAAGCTTATGATACGTGGAATATGATCGAGTTTTTCGATTGGAGATTTCATGCAACTTGATCACATCGAGACCTTTCTCGACATCATCGAATCGAGAAACTTCAATCGCACCGCGGATCGGCTAGGATTGACCCAGTCGACGATCAGCACCCGCGTTAAGAACCTCGAGAGCGCAATCGGGTCCGAACTGTTTCAGCGCGGACGCGCCGGGGCGGAGCCGACCGCCGCAGGGCGCCGGTTCGAAGCTTATGCAAGATCCTTGCTGTCCACATGGTCGCAGGCTCGCCACGATGTCCGGGCGTTCAATCGTTTCGAAGGAACCCTGCGCGTCGCCGCGCAGGTCGGGATGACCCGCTCGGTTTTGCCGGGTTGGGTGGAGACGCTGTGTCAGGCTCTTCCCAAATCGTCGATCCATGTCGAGTCGGATTATTCAAACCAGATGGTCAGCGACCTGAGCATGGGAAATCTCGATATCGCAGTGCTTTACGCCCCGCGATACCTACCCGAAATCTCCTATGAGCATTTGATGGTTGAGGAATATGTGATGGTTTCCACGGTGGCCAGAACCCTCTCCGAGGTCGACCCCGAAACCTACATTCGTCCGGGCTATACGGTCCTGCTGGAGAAGGCCCATGCCGAATTGCTCGGCGAGTTGGCGATCTGTCGCCTTTCCATGGGATCGGAAACCTTGGCGGAGATGATGCTACGGCGCACGGGCGGCACCTGCTATATGAGAAGTGACGATGCGCGCAGGTTCGCCCTCGAACGCCCATCGTTCATCGTCGAAGGCGCTCCGACGCTGCATCAGCCGGTCCACACGGCCATCCTGGCGCGCCGCAAACACGAACCGATCATCCGCAAGGGAATCCGCGCCCTTCACGTTGCCGTGATGTCACTGGATATGTAATCGAAATAATCGATCATAACTCGGGAGGGATGCTTCTGTTGCGGGGGGCCTGGAACTGGCATCTTGGGTTCGACTTCGAACCGAGATGAATGATGAACGCACACGTTTCCTTGGGGGCCCCCGACCTCCTGCCGATGAGGCATCATCGGCAATGGGCACAAACCACATCGCAGCTTGTACTCTGCCGTCGTGTAATCGAGGAAACGCCCGATGTGAAAACTTTCGTTTTCACATCCCCGACGGATCGGATGTTCTGCTTCAGCGCGGGCCAGTATGTACTCGTGCACCTCAAGATCGAGGGTGCCGCGGTGACGCGCTCCTACTCTGTTTCGTCACCACCGACGCGACCGCTCGACCTGCAGATCACGGTGAAGCGAACACCGGGCGGCCTGGTTTCGAATTGGCTCCACGACAATTTGGGGGCGGGCGACGAGATCGAGATCGAAGGGCCGCTCGGCTCATTCAATCTCGATGACCTACCCTATGAAAAGCCGCTCTTCCTTTCGGGCGGCAGCGGGATAACGCCGGTGATGTCCATGCTGCGTGCGCTTACCGACCGCGCGGCCGACCAGGATATCTCATTCGTTCATAGTGCCAGAACGCCTGGTGATATAGTCTTTCGACGGGAATTGGACGCACTTGCCTCTCGCTTTCCCAACGTAAAAGTAACGTGCGTTTGTAGCCAGGAAGATCCCACCTGGAGGGGGCCGACTGGCAGAATAGACAGTCAGATGCTGCTGACCCTCGTTCCCGATCTCCACAACCGCACTATCTTTGCCTGTGGCCCTGAAGCGTACATGAAAGCCGCACGTGCCTGCCTGGATGCGATTGGCGTGGCTCCGTCACGGTACCACCAGGAGAGCTTCGGCGGCGGCAGCAGCCCCCAGTTGGAACCGGCCCCGACAATACCATCTTCGGTCCGTTTCGTCCGCTCCGGGATCGTGCATAACTGCTTGCCCGGAGAGACGCTGCTGGAGGCGGCGCGCCAATGTGGCGTCTACGTCCCAACCGCCTGCCAGCAGGGAGTTTGCGGCACATGCCGCATCGCCAAGCTGTCCGGCGAAGTCGCCATGGAGGATCTCGGCGGGCTGGCCCCTGAAGAGAAGTCGGCCGGCTATGTCCTGGCATGCTGCAGCCACCCTCAGGGCGCGGTTTCGCTCGATCTTTAACCCCGGGTGCTTGGTTCAGCATTGAAGCCGGCGCAGTAAGTGTTGAACTGCCGGTGAAGGCGTTGCGGGCGTAGCGGACTGATGCGCATCGACCTCAGCCGATATTGCTCAGAAGTCGAGAGCAACCATCATGCCACGGACTTCGGCCATTTCCAGCAGCAGGTCCTGCAGTCTGTCGTCCAGCGCGGCACCGGTCAGCGCCAGAAGCTCGGTAATGCTCTCTCTCATCGATATGACGGCCGCGCCTGTCTTCTCGGCGAGCAGCCGTCCGATGGCAGCCCGGATCAGCTCGTCCTGATCAGACATGCTTCACCTCCCGACGCACTGCAACCTCCCCTTGCTTTCCATGCCTCACCACCGCTTTCGACAACAGGGCGTGATTTCCTATACGGTATGTTTTTTGATGCGATCCCGGGCGGCTTTGCTCACGCCAGCAGATCGTCTTTATCGACCTGCCAGTCGTTCAAAGCCGCCAATGAAGGCAGCGGCGAAAAATCGCCGGGTTGGACCGTTTCAACCGCTGCAAGCAGCTCCTGCGGCACTTCGTGCCGATAAAGCCCGGTGCATGCGCCCTCTTCGACCATTGCCGGCAACCCCGTGATCGCGTCGAAAATCGAAAATGTACCCGTTGGTTCTTCCAGGATCTCTAAACGCCTCACCCGAAACCTCCCTCTTGCGCAAAAGTAGCGACTAACGCCGCTATCCCCAAGTGGTTCCCCAGGCCGGCACATTTTTTCGCGCGTTGGTTGTAGCGCATGCCGGCAGGGCAGTCATGCCCCCAGGGTGCATAGCCAAAATCGCTACGCACCACTTTTAAATCTTGACGCGTGTCAATTTTTTATAAAACATGCGCAAATGCCGGATTGGCATCGGCCGGCGCTCTGGGAGGAGCAATGCCTGACATCGAAAAGTGCCCGACCTGGGCTGCAGTCCGCACATTCCAAAGCGGGCAGCAATCTGTTGGCGAACCATCGCGCCAGGCGCCGGGGTCGCTTGCGCGCCGTCTAACATTGCAGTCACCGGACAGCGACATTGATGCAGCCCATAAAAACAATCAGGAGGAGGAAAAACCATGCGTATGTTCAATTGCCTGAAGCTTGGCACGAACCTGCTTGGCGCAGGCATGCTTGCAGCCATCGTCGCAGCGCCCGCCCATGCCGAGGATACGGCGAAAGTCGCGGCCATCGTCAAAGGCCTCGACAATCCGTTCTTCCAGACCATGCAGAAGGGCATCGAGGAACAGGCCAAGGCAAACGGCGTGAATGTCAGCGTCCAGGCCGCCGCCAATATGGGTGACGCCACCGGCCAGGCCGACCGCCTGACCGCCATGGCCATGCAGGATTTCGATTGCTACCTGGTCAACCCGATCAGCGTCTCCAATCTCGTCCAGGCGCTGGTGCCGGTCGCCCAGAAGAAGAAGCCGATCGTCAACATCGACTCGACCATAGACCCGGAACAGGCC
>NZ_RZPH01000360.1:0-5348 GCF_004022825.1 Mesorhizobium sp. M7A.F.Ca.CA.004.04.2.1 | reverse complement strand
GATCTACATGCGTGAGGGCTTCGTCGATGAGGAGGCCGTACGCACCGAGATCACGCCGTGCTTCGTCGAACATGATGCGTTGCGTACGGATATCGTCGTGCTCGCCTGCACACACTACCCCTTTCTGGCCAATCGCATGCGCAAGACGGCGCCCTGGCCGGTCGATTGGCTCGACCCCGCTGAAGCGATTGCGCGCCGGGCGCTGTCGCTTCTCGCCGACATCGATCCGAGCGGTCGTGGCGAGATGCTGCCTGAAGGACCCGACCTTGCCGTCTTCACATCGGCAAGAGCCGATTTCCCGACCCGTCGCCTGATACAGGGCTTCGGGCTGGCTATGTCGTGATTGCGAAGCGGAACATCACGGCAGTCGTTGCGTTTTTCCCCAGATTCCAACGGGAGAAAGAACCATGCCAGCCACCTCGAAAGCCCAGCAGAAAGCCGCCGGCGCGGCTCTGTCGGCCAAGCGCGGCGAGACCAAGAAGAGCGAACTCCAGGGCGCTTCCAAGGGAATGTACGAATCGATGAGCGAAAAGCAGCTCGAGGAATTCGCCGAGACGAAGCGCAAGGGCCTGCCGGAGAAGAAGTCGAAAGACTAAGGATTAAGCATCCGGAATCAAAGAGCCCGCGGCCAAAACCGCGGGCTTTGAATCGATGTCGGCCGCCTGAGACCGGATAGGAGCCTACCAGCGCCCGCTGCAGCGCTTGATCTTGTAGCGTATGACCTTCTTGTGGCCGTGCCGCCAGATAACCTTCTTCTTGATCACGATGCGACAAGCCTGGTGATGCCGGTGTCCGTGCCAATGCCTGGCCTCCGCCGGCTCCGGTGTCAGGACCGCCATGGATCCCGCCAACACAGCGGCTCCCGTCAGGGTAAGGAAGAATTTCTTCATGCGATTGTAGCTCCTCTGCTCCGGTCCCTTCCTGATGCCGCTGGCGCAACCTCCCGCCACATCCGGCACTGTACTCAACCCAGAGACGCTATATCGTCGCCATGGCCTACGCCAGCCACAAGCTTGACACCGGTTAAATCTCCGTTTAATCAGCGCGCCAACACCGGGCCGCAATGCCCGGTGGTTTTCTTTATGTGCGCAAGATGCGTGGAAATCCAATTCTACTATCTTGTTTGAACTGACGTGTCCCGTGGGTTTTCCGCCGCGTTGCGTGGGAAAACCCTGTCAGGTCTCGAAAACGGAGGCCAGAGGAGGGCGCGTTTCCTTCACCCGGACCATGAGGTTCCGGGTGTATTGTTTTGAAAAGGGAATGCGATGAGCAAGCGCGAATCCGCGAAGTACAAGATCGACCGCCGTCTCGGCGAAAACATCTGGGGCCGCCCGAAGTCCCCGGTCAACAAGCGTGAATACGGTCCCGGCCAGCATGGCCAGCGCCGCAAGGGCAAGCTTTCCGATTTCGGCCTGCAGCTGCGCGCCAAGCAGAAGCTGAAGGGTCACTATGGCGACGTTTCGGAAAAGCAGTTCCGCAAGGTTTATGAAGAGGCTGACCGCCGCAAGGGCGACACCTCGGAGAACCTGATCGGCCTGCTCGAATCGCGTCTCGACGCGGTCGTCTACCGCGCCAAGTTCGTGCCGACTATTTTCGCCGCCCGTCAGTTCGTCAACCACGGCCATGTCAACGTCAACGGCAAGCGCGTCAACATCGGCTCGTATCGCTGCAAGCCGGGCGATGTCGTCGAAGTGCGCGAAAAGTCCAAGCAGCTGGTCATCGTTCTGGAAGCGGTCGGTCTCGCCGAGCGCGACGTGCCGGACTACATCGAAGCCGATCACAACAAGATGGTCGCGACCTTCTCGCGCATCCCTGGCCTGGCGGACGTTCCGTTTGCCGTGCAGATGGAACCGAACCTGGTCGTCGAATTCTACTCGCGCTAAAACGAGCGCGTTCTGCGACACCAAGCAAAGGCCGCCCGTCGAGGCGGCCTTTTCTTTGTCGGTCATGTCCGCTAACCCGGCGCTCTGGCCACTGAAAGCGACATGCCATGAACATGCTTCCAGACATCGAACCGATCGCCGACAGCGAAGGCGACTTCCATCCGCTGTTCGCCGACGTGCCGTCCTCGGTCGAATTCAACAAATTGCGCAAGCGGCTGCTGCGGCTGACCCGGCAGGCGATCGAGGATTTCTCGATGGTCAAGCCCGGCCAGCGCTGGCTCGTCGCGCTCTCGGGCGGCAAGGATTCCTACGGCCTGCTCGCGGTGCTGCTCGACCTCAAATGGCGCGGGCTCTTGCCGGTCGATCTTCTGGCCTGCAATCTCGACCAGGGCCAGCCGAATTTCCCCAAACATATCCTGCCGGACTATCTCGACAGTCACGGCATTGCGCACCGGATCGAGTATCAGGACACCTATTCCCTCGTCACCGACAAGCTGCCGGCGGGCAGCACCTATTGCTCGCTCTGCTCGCGCCTAAGGCGCGGCCATCTCTACCGCATTGCGCGCGAGGAGGGGTGCTCGGCGCTGGTGCTCGGCCACCATCGTGAGGATATTCTCGAAACCTTCTTCATGAACCTCTTCCATGGCGGCCGTCTCGCCGCCATGCCGCCAAAACTGCTCAACGACGACGGCGACGTCATGGTGCTGCGGCCATTGAGCTACTGCGCCGAGGCCGATCTGGAAAGATTCGCCGCCGCCATGCATTTCCCGATCATTCCCTGCGATCTCTGCGGCAGCCAGGAAGGTCTTCAGCGGAATGCCATGAAGGCGATGCTCGAGGACCTGGAAAAGCGTATGCCCGGCCGCAAGGATACGATGCTGCGCGCGCTGTCGAACAGCAGGCCATCGCACCTGCTCGACAGGAAGCTGTTCGACTTCGCTGCCCTCAACGACACCCTCACCACAAGGCAAGACATTTCCGATGACATTTGACGACACCGCGATCGATTGGCTGGCCGGCATTCTGGCCGAGGCGGCGCTGACCGAGATCATGCCGCGCTTTCGCCGGCTGGGCGATGGCGATGTCAGGCAGAAGACCTCGGCCGCCGACCTTGTGACCGAAGCCGACGTCAATGCCGAGCGGCTCATCACCGCCAGGCTGCTTGAGCGCTACCCCTCAGCGATGGTCGTCGGCGAGGAGGCCTGTTCCGACAATCCGGCACTGCTCGATGGCTTGGGCGATGCCGATCTGGCCTTCGTCATCGATCCGGTCGACGGCACTTTCAACTTCGCCTCCGGCGTGCCTTTGTTCGGCGTCATGCTGGCGGTCGTGGTCCAGGGCGAGACGGTTGCCGGCATCATCCACGATCCCGTCGGCAAGGACTGGCTGATTGGCGCCAGGGGCGCCGGCAGCCATATCCGGCATGCGCATGGCAGCCTGGAGAAGGTGCATGTCGCGGCACCCGCGCCGATCTCGGAAATGACCGGCTCGGTCTCCTGGCAATATATGCCCGAACCGGAGCGGTCGCGGCTGGCGCGCAACCAGACGAAGATCCTGTCGCAATTCGCCTATCGCTGCGCCGCGCACGAATACCGCCTGCTGGCGAGCGGCCATGCCCACTTCGTGGTCTACAACAAGCTGATGCCGTGGGATCATCTGGCCGGCGTGCTGATCCATGCCGAGGCCGGCGGCCATGCCGCGCGCTTCGACGGCAGCACCTATCTGCCCTCGCATCTCGGCGGCGGCCTGCTTGTCGCGCCAGACCAGGAAAGCTGGCACGAATTGCGTCGCGAGCTTTGGGCGCAATAGGAACGATTCCTGCGTTAGCCGAAGGAGCGGTGCAATTTCACGCAAATCCGGAGGCTCTCGAATGAAACCCCGGTTCGCATTTGTCGCCGCGGCTCTTGCCGCCGCTCTGTCTACCAGTTCCCAGGAAGCAAGATCGCAGGAGCGCAGTTGTCGCAGTTCCGATCCTGTCGATACGATAAGGGAGATGTCGGACGCTATCTATGCCTGCTGGAAACCGCCACCCGGAACCGCGGGCATGTCCCTGACCCTGCGGTTCTCGCTTCGCCGCAACGGCACACTGATCGGCAAGCCTCGCGCCACATATGCCGATCTGGGAACCGATGCCCAGCGCAGCCGTGCCTTCGTGGCATCCATTCTCAGGGCACTCGATGATGCTCTGCCATTGCCCTTTTCGGACAGCATGGGTGAAGCAATCGCGGGGCGTATGCTCGCCCCTCGGTTCACGGCAGCCCTTGAGGGTGCATCCTAATGCAAGTCGGTGATGTGCCCTGAAACGGGCGCGTTCTGCGGCTGGAACATCTTGCCGCGCTCGGCGATGAAGATCATCAGCAGCGCCGCGATCGACACGCTGCAGAAGCCGGCGGCCAGCGGCGTCACCGTGCCATTGAAGGCCTGGCCGATCAGCGTGCCGAGAATGCCGCCGAGAAACGTCTGCATGAAACCGAGGATCGACGACGCCGTGCCGGCCAGTTGCCCGAGCGGCTCCATGGCCAGCGCGTTGAAGTTCGCGCCCAGCGCACCGAACGGAAGCATGGCGCAGGCAAAGAAGGTGATGAACAGCCAGAGCGGCATCTTCATTTCCAGCGAAACGATCAGCCAGGCAAGGCTGATGACCAGGAACAGCAGCAGCGCGCTCTGCGACAGGCGGCGCATGCCGATGCGGCCGACAAGGCGCGAATTCAGAAAGTTGGAGAAGGCGAGCACGCCCGCGACGCCTGCGAAGATGACCGGGAACATCTCGCCGACATGGAAGATGTCGACATAGATCTGCTGCGCCGAAGCGATGAAGCCGAACATGGCGCCGAAGATGAAGGTGCTGGCGAAGGCATAGCAGATCGCAATGCGGTTGGTGAGCACGATGCGAAACCCGCCGACAATGGAGTTGAGTGTCAACGGCCGGCGATGTTCGGGATGCAGCGTTTCAGGAAGGCGCAGCAGCGACCAGGCCGAGACGAGGAGCGCACCGACGGCCATGGTGACGAAGATCCAATGCCAGGTCGCAAACAGCATGATGAACTGGCCGATGCCGGGAGCAATGACCGGTATCGCCATGAACACCATGAAGATCAGCGACATCACCTCGGCCATGCGCCGGCCGTCGAACGTATCGCGCACGATCGATACGGCGATGACGCGGGTGGCGGCCGCACCAATGCCTTGCACGGCCCGGCACAGCAGAAGTGTCTCAAAGCTTGGCGCAATGGCGGCAGCCGCGGCCGCGGCGACATAGATCACCAGCCCGGCGACCAGTGGTGCGCGACGCCCGAAGCGATCCGAGATCGGCCCGAAGAACAACTGTCCGCCGCCGAAGCCCAGAATGTAGGCCGTTATGACGTACTGCCGGTGGTTTTCATTTTCGACGCCGAGCGTGGCGCCGATCTGCTGCAGCGCCGGCAGCATGATGTCGATGGCCAGCGAGTTCAGCGCCATCAGCGC
>NZ_RZPH01000035.1:0-15096 GCF_004022825.1 Mesorhizobium sp. M7A.F.Ca.CA.004.04.2.1 | reverse complement strand
CTCCCAGGGAAATCGAAAGCAAGACAAGCAGATTGTCGACAATCTAACAAGAGGTCATCTTCGGATTCTTGGGGGCCGTTGGCATGTCGGCCTTTCGGTCTCAGGCGGCACGGCCGTAGAAGCCGACCCGCTCCTCGGGGCTGAACACCACGCCGGGCTTTTCATAGTAGGAAAACACCGCGATCATGCGCTCGCGCTCGCCTTCGACCGTGGTGACGCGATGCGCGGTGTTTTTGCCGCGGAAGACATTCAGCGTGCCGGGCTTCATGCGCAGGATCTTTGCATCGGGATCGCGCCCGTCCAGCAGCCTTGCGACGCCGTCATAGTTGGGATTGCCGTCAGATCGCAGATCGGTGCGGTATTCGAGGTCGCCGCCGTATTCCGCTGCCTGCAGCAGCAGCGTCGTCGTGAATTCGGAGCGATCGAAATGCCAGTTCAAAGCCTCGCCGGCGCGATAGGCCATGACATTGGTTCGCGCCAACGGATCCTGCATGACATGCAGCCTGGTCTTGCCCATCGTCGCCGCCAGGAAGCGCAGCAGCGGTTCGTATTCGTAGATGGCGAGCACGACGCTGGCCGGAATCTGGTCGGCACAGACGGTGTGGCTGATGGTCTCCACCTTGCGCAGCGCCGGATGGTCGGGTGCAAGCTCGGGAATGTCAGGCTTGAAGTAGATGTTGTGCATCCGCTTGTGCACATGCGAGCGCGCGGCCATCACCGGCTGGATTTCGCGCACGGCTTGTTCCGCCACGCCGGGGCGCAAAAACCCTTCCAGATTGAACATGCCGTCGGCTTCGAGCGCGGCGACGGATTGTTCGACAAGGCGCTGCCATTCGGCGCTGCCTTCGCGGTCGAGCGGATAGCGGTCGAGATCGAGGATGTCTTTCATCGTCATGGCTCCGAAGGTTTCGAGCCTATGAGACGGCAAAAAAATCTTTCTCTCAACGTCGAAAATAATTAGGATTGAGCAAGAAAAACTTATGGATCTGTTGTGGAACGGTTGCCGCCGCTGAATGCGATCAAGGCTTTTGAAGTTGCCGCCCGTGCCGGCAGCTTCACCTTGGCCGCTTCTGAACTCGGCGTGTCCTCTGCAGCGGTCAGCCAGCAGATACGCAATCTTGAGAACTGGTTCGGCAAGCAATTGTTCGTGCGCACCGGCAACCGCATCGCGCTCACCGATGCCGGCCACGCTATCTATCCGCAGACCGCGAAGGCTTTGGGAGACATCGCCGCTATAGGCCAGCGTATGCTGGAGGGCGGGATGCGGACGCGCCTGGTCGTCAGCGTGCCGTTCTCGCTGGCCGAACTGTGGCTGGCGCCGAGGCTGGCGGTACTTCTCGATGCCTTTCCGCAGATGGCGATCGACGTTCGGGTCGAGGACGATCCGGTCGACCTGATGCGCCAGAACATCGACCTGCGCATCAGCTATGGCGATTATCACTATCCCGGATTGAAACTCGTCCGTCTCGTCCATGACGACGTCCTGCCTGTCTGCGCACCGGAATTCTGGCACCGGCACGGCAATGGCGATACCAGTCTGGCGGATTTGCACGAGAGCCAGTTCATCCACACCAATTGGGGGCCGAACTATGCCTCGCACCCGACCTGGGCTGACTGGTTTGCGGCCTCCGGCGGCAGCCGCTCACCCGACCCGTCGCACGGGCGGCGCGTCGGCCTGTCCAGCCTTGCGATCGCCTCGGCAAGGCTGGGCCTGGGCATCGCGCTTGGCCAGCGGGTCATGGCGCGCGCCGATCTGGAGGCCGGTCGGCTGATTGCGCTCTCCTCCGTCTCCGTGCGCCTCGGGCATCCCTACTGTGCATTCATGCCGGTGGCCAAGGCCGACCGCGCCGATGTTGCCGGTCTGGTGGAACTGCTCAGTCGAGCGGCGCCCGCGACCTGTGGGAAGGTCGGGGCGCCGCGCTGAAGCCGGGTCCTGACGGGGGTGTTCAGGTGGCCGGCTTTTCCGGTATCGGCGATACAGGCGCTCCGGGTCCGATCTTCTGCAGATTGCCCGTGATCACCTGGTCGCCCTCGGCGACGCCGCTGAGGATGGCGACCTGACCGCCGCTCGTCGGTCCGAGCGAAACCAGCCGCTGGTCGACCGTGTTGTCCTTGCCGACGACATAGAGATATTTGCCGAGCTGGCTCGAGCCCAGCGCCGTCTGCGGCACCATCAGCGCGTCGGCCTGCTCTCTCACATGCAGCCGGACACGAACATATTGGCCGGGCAGCAGCGTGAACTTGCCGTTACCGATCGTTGCGCGCGCCGTGATCGTGCCGGTCGAGCGGTCGACCGAATTGTCGATGAAGGTAAGCTCGCCCTTCTGGCTGGCCTCGGTCTGGCCGGGGAGCAGCACCTCCACTTCGATCGGGCCGTTCGCGCGGGCTTGCTCGATCTCGGCCAGATCCGTCTCGCTCGGGTTGAAGGTGACATAGATCGGATCGAGTTGCACCAGCGTGTTGAGCACGGTGCCGGCAACGCTGACCAGCGTTCCGACCGAAGCCTGGTTGCGGCCGAGACGCCCGCCAAACGGCGCCCGGATTTCAGCGTAGCTCAAATTGAGCTCTGCCGTGCGGACCGCCGCCTGATTGACCGCCAGCGACGCCTGTGCCTCGCGCAAGGTGCTGGTGCGCTGGTCGAAGCCGTCCTTGGCGAGGTAGCCGCTCTTGGCGAGCTCGGTGCCGCGACCGAGGTTGGAGCGGGCATAGTCGAGCGTCGCCGTATCGCGCTGCACTTGCGCCTTGGCCTGGTCGAGAGCCGCCTGGAAGTCGTCAGGCGAGATCTTGTAGAGAAGATCGCCTTGCCGG
The DNA here is from genome assembly GCF_004022825.1 of Mesorhizobium sp. M7A.F.Ca.CA.004.04.2.1. NCBI lineage: Bacteria > Pseudomonadati > Pseudomonadota > Alphaproteobacteria > Hyphomicrobiales > Phyllobacteriaceae > Mesorhizobium > Mesorhizobium sp. M7A.F.Ca.CA.004.04.2.1. The sequence continues at coordinate 12,288 of NZ_RZPH01000035.1, read as the reverse complement.
ACGTCGACGCCGTCGGCTGCGGTCTGCTCCTGCAGATAGCCCGGAATCCTGGCCTGCAAGGTGATGCTGCGGATCGGTTCCGTCCGCGCGGCATAGTCCAGGTAGATCGGGATCGTCTTCTTGACGACACTAACCACCGGCACCGGCATGACGAATGCCGCCGGAGCAGGCGTCGCCGCGGCCGTGCCGGCATTGAGGCTGAGGTTGCCCATGTCGAGCAGGTGGACGCTGGCCACCGAGATCGCTCCCAGCGCGACGGCCGTTCCCAACGCGATTTTCCATTTACGCATGATCAGTCTCCAATCTTATTCGGCCGCTTCCGCCAGGGGGCGCAAGGCGGGCTCAGTCGTTGGTTCATTGTCTTGAGAGGCGGGCTCGTCATTGCCGCGGCGTTCGCGCAGCTGCTCGATGACCGCGTAGAACACCGGCACGAACACCAGCGACAGGATGGTCGCTGCGACCATGCCGCCGAACACGGTGGTGCCGATCGACTGCCGGCTTGCCGCGCCGGCACCGGTGGCAAACATCAGCGGCAGCACGCCGAGGATGAAGGCGAAAGCCGTCATCAGGATCGGCCGCAGCCGGAGCCGTGCCGCCTCCATCGCCGCGTCGACGATGCTGAGGCCTTCTTCGCGCCGTCGCCTTGCGAATTCGACGATCAGGATCGCGTTCTTGGCCGCCAGGCCGATCAGCATGACGAAGCCTATCTGCGAGTAGACGTCGATCTGCATGCCACGCAGCAACAGGGCCACGAAGGCGCCGAACAGGGCCAGTGGCACCGCCAACAGCACCATGAACGGCATCGCCCAGCTCTCATACTGCATCGCCAAGATCAGGAAGACGAAGACGATGGCGAGGCCGAAGACGACGGACGCGATCGATCCTGCCTTGAGCTCCTGGAAGGTGATGCCGGTCCATTCGAAACCGAAATCCCTTGGCAGCGCAATGGCGGCGGCCCGTTCCATCGCGGCAACCGCCTGGCCCGAGGAAAAGCCGGGTGCGGCACCGCCATTGATCGAGGCCGAGGCATTGTTGTTGTAATGCGGCACCGTCTCCGGGCCGACGAAGGGCACGAGTTTGCCCAGCGTCGAGAGCGGCACCATGCCGCCGGAGGCATTGCGCACATAGAGCCGCGAAATGTCGGCGGCACCCGCACGTGCATCCTTGTCGGCCTGGATGGTCACCCGGAAGGTGCGGCCGAACAGGTTGAAGTCGTTGACGTAGAGCGAGCCGAGATAGATCTGCAGCGTGTTGAAGACATCGGGCAGATTGAGGCCGAGCAGTTTGGCCTTGCTGCGGTCGAGGTCGTAGTTGAACTGCGGCGTCGAGGTCGAGAATGGCGAGAACAGCTGCTGCGGGTTGATTTCGGGCTGCTTGCGCGCCTCGGCGATCACGGCTTGCGTCGCATCGTTGAGGGCTGAACTGCCGCGGCCGGTCAGATCCTCGACGACGAATTCGAAGCCGCCTGTGGTGCCGATACCCGGGATAGAAGGCGGATCGAAGCTCAGCGCGAAAGCTTCCGGAATCTGCATCAGCTTGCCGCGCACATCGGCGACGAGCTTCGATGCACTCTGGTCGGGGCCGCGCTCCTCCCACGGCTTCAGGATGGCGAATTCGACCGCCGAATTCGACTGCGCCGCACTGGTCAGGAAATTCAGGCCGCTGATCGAGCCGACAATCTCGACGCCGGGCGTCGCCTGCAGGATGTCACGCGCCTTCTGCGCCACCGCGTCGGTGCGTTCCAGCGACGCGCCGTCGGGCAACTGGATGACGACGAAGAAATAGCCCTGGTCCTCGACCGGAAGGAAGGTCGAGGGCAGGCGCTGCCAGACGAAGTAGGTGGCGACCAGGCCGGCCGCGAACAGGCCGAGCATGATCCAGCGCAAGCGGATGAGAATGCGTACGCCATTGGCGTAGGCGTGCGATAGCCTGTCGAAGCCGGTGTTGAACCAGCGGAACGGGGCGAACTGCGTCTCGCCGCGATGCCGCAGGAAGGCCGCGCTGAGCGCGGGACTGAGCGTCAACGAGTTGAAGGCCGAGATGCCGACGGAAATCGCCACCGTCAGCGCGAACTGGTTGTAGAGCTTGCCGGAGACGCCGGGAATGAAGGCGACCGGCACGAACACCGCCATCAGCACCGCGGTGGTGGCGATGATCGGTCCGGTGACCTCGCGCATTGCGGCCTTGGTCGCCGCAAGCGGCTTGAGTCCGGCCTCCAGCTGTCGTTCGACATTCTCAACCACGACGATGGCGTCGTCGACGACGAGGCCGATCGCCAGCACCATGCCGAGCAGGGAGAGCATGTTGAGCGAGAAGCCGAGCATCTCCATGACGACCAGCGTCGCCACCAGCGACACCGGAATGGCGATGGTCGGGATGATCGTCGTGCGCCAGCTTTGCAGGAAGAGGAACACCACGGCGACGACCAGCACCAGCGCTTCGCCGAGCGTGATCAGCACGTCATGCATCGACGCCGAGACGAAGCGCGTCGTGTCGTAGTGCATTGCATAGGACACGCCCTTCGGGAAGCGGCCCGACAGCTCCTGCATCTTGTCCTTGACGCGCTGCTGCAGATCGAGCGCGTTGGAGCCGGGCATCTGGTAGACGGCGAGCACCACGGTCGGGTCCTTGCCGAAGAAGGCCGACGACGAATATTGCAGTGCGCCGAGCTCGATGCGGGCGACGTCGCGCAGCCTGACCAGCGAGCCGGTGTCGGTGTTGGCGCGCACGACGATGTCGCCGAATTCCTTTGGATCGCTCAACCGGCCGACGGCGTTGACCTGCATCTCGAAGGCGGTGCCGGCGGGTGCCGGCGATTGGCCGATCTTGCCGGCCGCCACCTGGACATTCTGCTCGGCGATGGCGTTCTGCACATCGACCGCGGTGATGCCGAGATTGGCGAGCTTGTCGGGATCGAGCCAGACGCGCATCGAATAGCGCCGCTCGCCGAAGATCTGCACATCGCCGACGCCGGGCAGGCGCTTCAGCGGATCGACCACCTGCAGATAGGCAAGGTTGCTCAGCGCCACCGGATCGACCGAACTGTCGGGCGAAGTCAGGTTGACGATGAGGACGAAGTTCGGGTTCTGCTTCTTGATCGTCACGCCGCCCTGGTTGACGATCGCCGGCAGCGACGAGGCGGCCTGCGAGACGCGGTTCTGCACGTCGACGGCGGCGGTGCTCAGCGAATAGCCGACATCGAAGGTGATGGTGATGGTCGAGGAGCCGTCATTGGAGCTCGTCGACGACATGTAGGTCATGCCTTGCACGCCGTTGATCTGCTGCTCCAGCGGCGTCGTCACCGTATCGGCCACCACTTGCGCGCTGGCGCCTGGATAGTGGGCGCTGACCACGACCTGCGGCGGCGTGATGTCGGGAAACTGCGAGACGGGCAGCAGGAAATAACAAATCGACCCGGCGAGCACCATGATGATGGCGATCGCCGAGGCGAAGATCGGACGGTGGATGAAAAAGTTTACCACGAGACGCAAGCCTCCCCGGCTGCTCTTGCCCGCCCGAAGGCGCTGGCGACGCTGGACAGTCTTTGACCGCGCTTGTCACCGAGGTCGTCCCGCGAATGCAGCAACGGCACCTCGTTGCGCTGCGCATCGGCAAGCGAGCGCAGCATCGTCTCGAAGGCGCGCGGGTCGACGCCATCGGCTCTCATGACCAGCCGGATCATCGGATCCCGGACGGCTTCATCTATGGTAAGATCGCGGCGCTGTGGCATTGGCCGGCTCCTTGTCTGTCGATTCGCAGCACGTGCTCGCGAACCGTTTTCATCTTTTCACCGGCCGAGGCCGCATGATTGGCAGTTTCTTGTCCCTCTCGTCGGCAGGGCCAGTTCACGGCCTTGTTATTGACGGTGGACGATATAGGTGTTACCAGTAAGTAACATTCTGGAAGTTACAGACCGGTAACACCCTAGTCAAGAGGTGGCCGAGGGTTTTTTGGAAACGAAAGGAGATCATGATGGCAGACGGCATCGTGGAGCGCTCTCGTCCCCGGGATCGGATCCTGGAGACGGCACGCGACATGTTCCACAAGCATGGCATCAAGGGTGTCGGCGTCGACGCCATCACCGAAGCTGCCGGCACGAACAAGATGACGCTCTATCGTCACTTCGAATCCAAGGACGAACTGATCGTCGAATGCCTGCGCGCCAATGCGGCCAAGGCGGGCGCTATGTGGGATGCGTTCGAGGCCGAATTTCCTGGTGACAAGCTTGCCCAGCTGCATGCCTGGGTTCGCAAGGCGGCTGCCATGCTCAATGCGGATGGGCGCGGCTGCGACATGGCCAACGCCGCCGCTGAGCTGACCGAGCCGGACCATCCGGCCAGGCTGGTGATCAAGGAGCTCAAGGAAGCCCAGCGCGAGCGCCTTGTGACGCTATGTCGGGATGCGGGCATCGGCCAGGCTGAACTGCTCGCCGATACGCTGTCGCTTCTGCTCGAGGGCGCGCGGGTTAGCGTGCAGACCGTGGGGTCGGAAGGTCCGAGCACGCAGTTCGTGCGCATGGCTGAAGGATTGATCGTTTCTTTCAGGGGCGCCGCCGCCGGTTGAGGTGACCTGTCGCCTGTCCATGTGCGCCATTCATCGCGTGATGACTGGGCGCGCTTTGGTGTCGCTGTGCCGTCATCCCTGTCGGCCAAACGAAAAAAGCCCGCTGCCGGGAGGAGGTGGCAGCGGGCTCGATTTTCGAATGTGGCGCGGGAGGAGGTGCACCCCATTCAGCGTCGGCATCGCATCTGGGAGGAGTAGATGGCCGACAACCAGAACCTACGAGTTGCCCAACGATTCGGCAACAAAGAAACTTGCATAGCTGCTGTGCAGATTTGCCGTGCCAATTATCGTACAAATCCGGAAACCCGGTTTAGCCAAGCCATTTCGCATTACTGCCCCGGGACGTTTTCCCTGAAGATCAAGCGCGGTTCGATGAACTTGCGCGTCAGATAGGGTGCCGAGGAGGCGATCGAGCCGAGCAGGCGGATGACCGACTGCTCCGCGATCAGCCGTGCATTCTGGTCGATGACGATATCGAGCAGGTCGTCGACGAGATGACCGCGCGTGTCCTTGGTCAGATCGTGGCAGATGAACACCGGCTTGCGGTTCGGCCTGGCCTCGCGGATCGCCTTTGCAACGCCCGAATGTCCAGCTCCGACGCAATAGATGCCAAGCAGTTCCGGCTCGTCGTGCAGCGCCTTCATGGTCTCGGTGTAGCTGGCATCGGGCTCGTCGTTGACCTCAACGGCGCTGCTGACGGTCAGATTGGGAAACTCCTCACTGAGCACCGAGCGGAAACCCATCTCGCGTTCCTCGTGGCCACGATAGGAACGTGAGCCGACGACCATCGCCAGATGGCCGGTGCGGCCGCCAAGGAAGCGTCCCATCAGCAGCGCCGCCGTTCGTCCCGCCACCCGGTTGTCGATGCCGACATAGGCCGCGCGCGGTGCCGCCGGAACATCGGACACCAGCGTCACCAGACGCATCCCGGCATCGACGATGTCGCGCAGGATGTTGCGCGTACGCGGATGATCGACGGCGATCACGCCGACGCCATTGGCCCTGAGCGACAGGTTTTCGACAGCGCTCTGCAGCGCGTTCGGCGAGATACCGGCGAGGTTGTGGATCCGGCACGAGGCGACAAGCGGCAGGCGCGCGGCGTAGTCCTCGATATGCCCGGCGAGATCGCGCATGAAGGCATTGCTGCCGATCGGCAGCAGGAATTCAAGGTGGGCGGGCCGCGAGGGCAGCGTTACCTGATCGGCGACCGGCAGATAGCCGAGCTGCTTGGCCGCCTCCATGACGCGCTGGCGGTTGGCCGCACTCGCACCCGGCCGGTTGTTGAGCACCCGGTCGACCGTTGCGGTCGATAGCCCGCAGCTACGAGCGATATCGGAGACAGTGGCTTTCATGCCGTAACCCACAGCCCGCAGTTGCGTGCGGTATCCGAAACTGTGGCTTTCATGCTGCAATCCTGTTCGCCATGCGATGGCGCGTCAGACAAGCGATGCGATCTGAGGTGACGGGTGATTGCCGCCCATCACCATTCTCAGTGCGATGGCTTGCCATCGGCGATGGCATCGCGGATCTCCTTGTCCGACATGCCGGTGATGATCCGTTCGACCTCCGCCACGCTGGTCTTCTTGGGGTCTATGTCGTCAGCAACCACCTTGCCGCGGCGCATGACGACGATGCGGTCGACCACCTGGAAGACATGGTGGATGTTGTGGGCGATGAAAATGCAGGAATGGCCGGAATCGCGGGCGCTGCGCACGAAGCTCAGCACACCCTGTGTTTCGGCGACGCCGAGATTGTTGGTCGGCTCGTCGAGAATGATCAGGTCGCTGTCGAAATGCATGGCGCGCGCGATCGCCACCGCCTGGCGCTCGCCGCCGGAGAGCGAGCCGATCGGCGTCGTCGGCGGGATGTTCTTCGAGATGCCGACCTGCTTGAGCAAGTCGCGAGCAACCGTGTTCATCGCATCCTGGTCCATCCGGTTGAGGAAGCGCGGCGGCTTGATCGGCTCGCGCCCGAGGAACAGATTGCGGGCGATCGACAGTTGCGTCACCAGCGCCGAGTCCTGGTAGATCGTCTCGATGCCGTGGGCGATGGCGTCGCTGGTGCTGCGCAGGCTCACCTTCTTGCCGCGAATGAAGATATCGCCGCTGGTCAGCGGAACGGCACCCGAGAGCACCTTGATCAGCGTCGACTTGCCGGCGCCATTGTCGCCGAGCAAGCCGACGATCTCCCGTTCATTGACATGGAAATTGGCATCCTCCAGCGCCTGCACGCGGCCATAGGACTTGCGGATGCTCGTCATGCGGATCAGTGGCTCGGCCATGGTTCAAGTCCCCGCCTGGTGCCGGCGTTCCAGCCATGAATGCAGCGCCATCATGCCGAGGATGATGGCGCCGATGAAGATGTTGTAGGCAAGACCGGGCACGCCGATCAGCACGATGCCGTTGCGCATCACGCGTAGGATCAGGATGCCGAGCACGGTGCCGATGATCGTGCCGCGCCCGCCGGTCAGGGCGGTACCGCCGATCACCACCATGGCGATGACTTCCAACTCATAGCCGGTACCGCTGTTGGGGTTGGCGGCGGAAGTGCGCAGCGAAGAGATGACGCCGGCAAGCGAGGCCATGACCGACGACAGCACGAACAGGCCGATCTTGACGCCGCTGACATTGACGCCGCGCGCCCTTGCAGCACTCGGGTTGCCGCCGGCCGCCTGGATCCAGTTGCCGGTGCGGCTTTGCGTCAGCACATAGCCGAGCCCGATCGCCGCGGCGATGAACCAGAACAGCGACATGTAGATGCGGAACGGGCCGATGAAGAAATCGCCGACCAGCACTTCCGCCAGCCAGCTGCCTTCCGCGGTCCAGGTGCGCTGCGGAAAACCATCGGTGACGAAAAGAGCGGTGCCGCGCACCACCAGCAGCATGCCGAGCGTCACCAGGAAGGACGGGATCTTGAGCTGCGTCACGAACCAGCCATTGACCAGCCCGATGAAGGCGGCGACCAGCAGCGCGGCGACAAAGCCGACCTCGAGCGAGGTCAGGCCGCTGTTGAACAGGGTCCACATCAAGACCGGCGAGAAGCCGAATAGGGAACCGACCGAGAGGTCGAACTCGCCCGATGTCATCAACAGCGTCATCGCCAGCGCGATCAGGCCGAGCTCGACCGTGAAGGCCAGCGTGTTGGAGATGTTCTGCGGCGACAGGAAGTCGTGGTTGAAACTCCAGAAAACGGCGATCTCGACGACGAGCAGCACGAAAGGGCCGAATTCCGGCCGTGCGATCAGGCGTTGGACGAGCGAATGATTTTCCACAGGCAATCCGCGACATGAGTGGAAGGCTGAGCGTTGCACATCGCGTGCGAAGGGCTCGGCGAAATGGAGAGCCAGTCGCGACCGTTGGGCGGCCGCGACTGCTAGGATTGGATGTTACTTGCCGGACAGGATGTCATCGTAGATTTGCGCGGTGTCTTTTTCGTAGAGCGCGCCGGTGATGACGTTGAAGCCCGGAGGAATGCCGCCGGCGGCCATATTGGCCAGCGAAAGCGCGACATAGCTGGTCGCCTGCGGGTCCTGCCACTGGCCGGCATTGACATAGCCGTTCAGCACTTCCTGGGTGGTGTCGAGCGAATTGCCCCAGCCGACGACCGGGATTTCGCCCGGCTTGATGCCGACCTGGTCGAACACCCGCTTGATCGAGCCGGTGACGAGATCGCCCAGGCCGATGATCGCCTTGACCTTGGCCTTGTTGGCCGTGAGGTAGTCGACCATGCGGTTGATCACTTCAGCCTGATCAAGCGTGGCTTCCGTGATTTCATAGGTGATACCGAGCGGCTCGAAGACGCTCTTGATGCCTTCTTCTTCCTGCACGCCATAGGTGGCGCCGGGGATTTCGACCGGCATCCAGACGAAGTCGCCTTTCTTCACCAGGCCTTTGTCGACCAGATACTGCGCCCAATGCTTGCCGAAGGTGACATTGTCGCCACCGACATAGGCGTTGAAGTCGGCCTTCGGATCAGGCGTGTTGAAATTGATGATCGGCACTTTCGCCGCACGCGCTTCCTTGACGATCTCGATCAGGCTGCCCGGATCGGGGCTCGTGGTGACGATACCATCGGCCTTGGCGGAGAGGGCGGCGCGAACCGCTTCCTGCTGCGAGGCGACATCGCCATTGTGGAACGAGGTGTTGACCGTGTTGCCGGTGTCCTTGGCCCATTGCTTGGCGCCGGCCAGGAAGTAGGTCCAGACCGGATCGGCCGGACCGCCGTGCGAAATCCAGTAGAACGTCTTGGCCTGTGCCGCTGCTGGTACCACCATCAGCGCCACCAACAGGCCGTATAGAACGAGTCTTAGCCGTGTCAGCATTTGATTTCCTCCCGTTTGTAGATCGTCAGTTCAAAATCCGTCCCTTGTTCCGCGTCTTTTTGCCAGCGCCGGTTGAATGCGTCAGAGCATCCCCTTTTTCGACGGATGGCAAGCCTCCATCTGCCAAGCCTCCATCTGCAGGTGTAGTGGGCGCCTGACGGGGCGTCATCAGCGGTCCCATCAGATTGCATCAGCTGAGGTGATTTTCCGACTGTCGGATAATTGGCGTGATTGTTTAGGGTCGCGCGAACGCGGCCTGCGCCGACAAGGGTCACGCCGGCGACCATCCTGCGCCCACGGGACCAGGTCCGCAGCGCTTGGCAGGGCGTCGACGACACCAGTTGCTAGATCAGATCGGCTCTGGCCAGCTCCCGCATCAGATGGCTGGCGCCGTAGGTCCAGTGCGGACAGTCCGGCGACAGCTGCACGCGGTTGACCAGCGCGCCGAATTTTTCCGACGAGATGGTGACGATGTCGCCGACCTTGTGGGTAAATCCCTTGCCCTTCTCGCCGCGATCCTTGGACGGAACGAACATGGTGCCGAGATAGAGCGCCAGCCCGTCCGGATACTGGTGGTGCGGCCCCATGGCCGCGGCGACCAGTTCCTCCGGCGAGCGGCTGATCTCCGCCATCGAGCTTGCGCCCTCCAGCGAGAACCCGTCCTCGCCCTCGACTTTCAGGCGCACGACGGCGCGCTTGACGTCATCGATGGAGAATTTGTCGTCGAATAGGCGGATGAAGGGGCCGAGTGAGGCCGAGGCATTGTTGTCCTTGGCCTTGCCGAGCAGCAGCGCCGAACGCCCTTCGACGTCGCGCAGATTGACGTCGTTGCCGATGGTCGCGCCGACGATCCGGCCGCTGGAGGCGGCGATCATGGCGATCTCGGGTTCCGGATTATTCCAGGTCGACACCGGGTGCAGCCCGACATCGGCGCCGAAGCCCACCGAGGCCATCGGCTGGCACTTGGTGAAGATCTCGGCATCGGGGCCGATGCCCACTTCCAGATATTGCGACCAGGCGCCGCGCGAAATCAGCTTGGCCTTGATCTCCATCGCTTCGGGCGAACCGGGCTTCAGCTTCGACAGGTCGTGGCCGATCAGTCCTGCGATGTCGGCGCGGATGGCATCGGCTTTTTCAGCCGAACCACGCGCCTGTTCCTCGATCACCCGTTCCAGCAGGCTGACGACGAAGGTGACGCCCGATGCCTTGACCGCCTGCAGGTCGACCGGGGAGAGCAGGTAGGGTTTTGCTGGATCGCGCCCGGTTTCAAAACTGTTGGCGGCGATGTCATCGAGCGATCCGATCGGTCTGCCTTCGGCCGAGCGGACATGCCCAGCCGGGTCGGCCATCTCGCAAAGGTCGCGCATGGTTGGTGCCGCACGCGAGGTGATGTCGAAGACCGTGCCATCGCGCACCGCGACGACCAGCGGGTATGCGGCATCGCTGCTTCTGGCGCGTCCGACAAAAAGGCCCTCTGTGGGCAGGTGGGTCGGGTTCGTCATAGCGCTCTGTCCTCTGAGTGATCGACAATGTGGCGAAGTGATCGTCAATGTGGGTTGGCCGGATCGGCGCGGCACTTTCACCGGATTCCCGTCAAAGGTCTATCCCGTCGCGGGCGATCGGAACTCTGGGTCTCCGATCGTCTCGGCGGCAGTCCACAGACGAAAGCCAGGGCGCTCTTTCAAAATTGTGAAATTCTGACTAGGATTTTCACCAATCGCAGCGCAGTCAGGTGACCTTTGGCGACAGCATTCTCCGATCCGATCTGGCGCAAGCCACAGACAGCTTCCACGTTTCAATGGCTTCCCAATGGCGAACGTGTCGATCTCGCCATCGTTGGCGGTGGCATCATGGGCTTGTCGACCGCCTTGCATGCCGCCCGGCTTGGCCTGTCGGTGCAGGTGCTGGACGCCGGCGAGATCGGCCAGGGCGCATCGGGCTTGAATGGCGGTCAGGTCATTCCCGGCCTGAAATACGATCCGGAATGGCTGCTGGAGCATTTTGGCCCGGAGCGCGGCGAGGCGCTCGTCAATTTCGCGGCGTCGACTGCCGATGCGGTGTTCGAGCTGATCCGCGACGAGAAGCTGGCGGTGCCGTTCGTCCGCAATGGCTGGATCCAGGCGGCGCACACGGAGGCCGCGCTGAAGGCGGCGGCGAACCGCGACCGGCAATGGCACGCGCGTGGTGCCGACGTCCGGTTGCTCGATGCAGCGGAGATCGCGGCCAGGACCGGTGCGCAGGGCTATCTCGGCGGCTGGCTCGACCGCCGCGCCGGTGTGATCGATCCGCTCGCCTACACGTCGGAATTTGCCCGGGTCGCGACCGCGGCTGGAGTGAGGGTAGCCGGACACCAGAAGGTGGTTCGGCTAGACAACAGCGCCGGCGTTTGGCGTGTTTCAACTGAAAACGGGGTGCAATTGCAGGCAAAGGCGGTCGTGCTGGCGACAAACGCCTATACGGACGGTCTGATCCCCGGTCTCGCTCAGACGATCGTGCCGCTGCATTCCTTTCAGATCGCCACAGCGCCGCTGTCGCCCGATCTGGCGGCCACGATCCTGCCGGAAGGGCAGGCGGTGTCGGACTCCAGGCGCATCCTCGTCTACTACCGCAAGAGCGCCGACGGCCGGCTGGTGCTTGGCGGCCGGGGTCGCATGGCGCTGCCGACGAGCGCCGGCGACTGGGCGCATCTCGAGCGGGCGCTGCGGCGGCTCTATCCCGTGCTGTCCGGTGTCGCCATCGAGAAGCGCTGGTTCGGCCGCGTGGCGATGACGCCGGACCATCTGCCGCACATCCATGAGCCGGAGCAGGGCCTGCTGGCCGTGGCCGGCTGCCAGGGTCGTGGTGTCGGCCTGATGACCGCGCTTGGCGAGCGCATCGCCGGCTACCTCCAAAGTGGCGACGCCAGGCAATTGCCTTTCCCGGTCTCGCCGATCCGGCCGATCCCGTTTCACGCCTTCCGTCAGGTCGGCGTCGCCGCGACCATCGCCTGGTACCGTCTGCTCGATGCGTTGGAGCGCTGACCAGGGCGCTTCATCTCCTTGGGGTTCCGTTAGAGGATTCTGCTTGACAGTTTCATGGATATGAAAAACTCTAAGCCAATTTCAAAATCCCGATAGGCAGGTGGATGTCGACCCTAGTTGCAACATCAGCGCCAGAGGTCCGGTCTTCTCAGGGCTTCCGGGTCGCCATGCTGCTGCCGGGCGCTCTGGTCACTTTCCTGCTGATCCTGTTTGCCCTCGGCCTCGTGCTTTTTCTCGCCTTCCGCGGCAATGACGGTTCGCTGCTCGGCGCCGGCTTCACCGTGGCGAATTTTGTCACTGTGGTGTCCGATCCGCTGTACTGGACGGTGACGCTGCGCTCGCTGATCATTGCCGCTCTGGTCACGCTGGCGACCGTCGTCACCG
>NZ_RZPH01000359.1:0-5353 GCF_004022825.1 Mesorhizobium sp. M7A.F.Ca.CA.004.04.2.1 | reverse complement strand
GCCCTCTACCGAGCCTGCGCCGCCAAGCCGGCTGAAATCGTCATTCTCGACATTGGCCTGGAGGGCGAAGACGGCCTTTCCATAGCTTCCCATTTGCGGGCCTTGCAATCGGTCGGGATCGTCATGGCGACGGCCCGGAGTTCCATCGACGACCGGCTCAATGGTCTTGAAGCGGGCGCTGACGCTTACCTCGTCAAACCCATTGATGTTCGGGAGCTTGCTGCCACGGTGATGACGCTCAATGAACGTCTCAACAGGCGCCGCGCCCCTTCGTCTCCGGCCCCACGATGGACCCTGGAGGAAGGCTGCTGGGTGCTTACCGACGGCATGGGCCATCGCCTTCGCTTGACCACCTCGGAACGGCACTTTTTGGAACGCTTGTTCAGTGAGCGCGGCAAGACCGTCGATCGCCGCGCGCTCGTCGAAGCCATGGGCGCAGACATCTATGACTTCAACTATGCCCACCTGGACACCATCGTGAGCCGGTTGCGTCGAAGAGCCAAGAAATCCGACATGCTTCTCCCCTTGCACGCAATTCGAGGGTCAGGCTTCGCCTTCACCGATTAGAATGATCGTGCGGACCCTGTCCAGAGAGAAGATTGCCGATCTCATCAATTTGGGAGAGGACAGGGAGGAATTCGAGGAGCATCCTCAAACGACTGACAGTAAGTGTAATGATATGACAGTTACTGCGATTGTGAGGAATCACGAGATTAATTACTTCAAGGAAAGGATTGGATAAATCCGCATTCGTTAGATAGTTCGCATTCTATGCGCAATCGAACAGGAATGTGTCGTGCGCGTGGCGAGGTAGATAACGAGGGCGGCGGTGCGCAGAAGGGGTGCGGGATGCGGCAGCATAAGAGAGTTTTATTTGCCAGTTGTTCTATTCTAACCTTCGCATCCATCTATGTCGGGATTACCCCCGCGCTAGCGGGGGCGCCAAGCAACGAACAACTCTATCAGATGATTTTGGACCTGCAGCGAAATCAGAAGCAGATGGCGCGCAAACTTGAGGCCGCCTACGCCGAGACTGCCCAGGTTAAAGGAGAACTGGCCACCCTGAGGGGTTCGGTGGCCCAGAGTCGCGAGATGGCTGCGCTATCCTCGGTTGAGAGGCGCATGTACCTGTCAAGTCCGCAATCCGACACTCGTGCCGTTGCTGCGCCCAACGTGCGTGTCGGATTCGGCGCGGGAACCAATGGTCACGACCCGTATGCCTTTACCGACGGTTCCGTGGCGCTCCCGCTCGGTGAAAAATACGGCTTCCAGGTGGATGCGATTGGTGGCGTGACGCCAAACAGTAACTTCACAGGTGCCGCCGCGCATCTATTCCGCCGTGATCCGAAAGTTGGGGCGCTGGGTCTGTATGGAAGCTACCTTCATGGCGGAGGTGGTTACGATGATGGTGGAGTTCTTGAAAACGGCTATGTCGAAGGCAAGCTCGGCGTTGAAGGCCAGTACTATCTGGGCCGGGCCACGCTTGAGGGACTTGCCGGCATAGAATGGAACTCACTTGAAGAGGACGTCAGTCCGTTCGCCGAAGGCAGGGTCGGGTACTATCCTACGGATAACTTCAAGGTTAATGGCGGCCTGCGTCATCGCGACGCCTTTGGTGGTAGAACGCAACTTGTTGGCGGCGCCGAGTACCTGACCGAGTTCGGAAGCGGAATAGCGACTTCTATCTACAGTGATTTCAGCTTCGATCTGACGAACAGCGACGTCTCCTCAAGCGGCGATTTTTCTGCGATGGCCGGTTTGAGATTCCACTTCGGCACCAATGGCGATCGAAGCGCCCCGAAGACAGTTTTCTGCAAGGATCCGGACCAGAATTTCGAGTGCGCGGTCACGGATGGTCAGAACGATTATTATGCCGACAAGCCAGGTCGTTCCTTGATTCAGCGTGATCGTGGCGACTTCCTTCCATCGCACATCGTAAGAGACGTTGGCAACTTGCCGACGCCTTCCACCAATGTTTGGGGACAGCCAGGGGCGCCTGGCGCACCCGGCGAGGCTGGTGCGCCTGGAGTGCCCGGCGCGGAGGGGCCTGCCGGACCCACTGGGCCTGTCGGACTGCCCGGATCGGATGGGACACCTGGAGCGCCCGGCGATACCGGCGCGTCTGGACCTCCCGGCGCGCCCGGCGCGGAGGGACCTGGCGGACCTGCTGGGCCTGTCGGACTGCCCGGATCGGACGGGACACCTGGAGCGCCCGGCGATACCGGCGCGTCTGGACCTCCCGGCGCGCCCGGCGCGGAGGGACCCACTGGGCCTGCCGGACCGGTGGGACCTGCCGGACCGGAGGGGCCTGTGGGACCGGAGGGACCTACCGGACCGGCAGGCCCATAGTACCCCCTTCTGTCCTGGTCATGCCGCTACGGTTTGGCGGCATGATCAGCAACTTAGAATCGAATCGTTTGAGGATAGCGGAGAGTATGACCGGCCCGCGTCTTGACTGTATGATCCAGGCTCCGAACCCCCCTGAGCTTGTCGCCGCGGAGGGGACGCGAGATTGGATGGATGCGACCGACCAGCATTTCGCCTATCGTTGCACGCCGCTTTCAATCGCCAATGCCAGCGGATGGGAATTGTTGAACCCCATAAATGTGACTGTTACTTGGAACGGATACAACACCACAAAAGACATCGCCTTCCATGTAAACGAACCGAACGTCACGCACCGATTCATCAGCTCGACCTTCGGGCACGGCATAGTAACCTTTCATCCGGGTTACGTGTTTCGCACCGAGCCGGGCTGGATGGTGTGGGCTCGCGGCTCCCCCAACCGGATGAAGGACGGAATCGCGCCCCTGGACGGCTTGGTGGAAACCAACTGGCTGCCGTTCAGTTTCACCATGAATTGGCGCTTCACCCGCCCTGGGTCTGTCACTTTTGCCAAGGGCGAGCCTTTCTGTTTCATCACCATGATGCCAAGTGTCGCTATCGAGCAGGTGCAGCCGGTCATTCGTCCGATGGAGGACGATCCTGAGTTCCATAAAGAACATAAGGTTTGGAATAGCGAACGTCGACGGTTTTCGGCCGGGCTGCAGATGAACGACGAGCTTACCAAGGAGATGAAGTGGCAGAAGCACTATCTGCAGGGTGTTTCGCCGACGGGGAAATCGGTCGCGGATGACACTCACCGAGTAAAGCGAACTCTGAAGCGGCCGATCCACATCGACCAGTTGCGGGCCCAGGAAAAAGGTTCGCCAGTAGATGAAGCTAGCCAAGAGTAAGCGGCCTGTGCGCATTCCTCCAGTTGGATCGCTAGCATTTGGCCGTTCGATTAACGGGTCGGTTTCGAGCAGAGACGAAAGACCGGAATGCATCCGCCAGTTCGTGCGGTCGGGCTTTGTATTGGCGCTGGCGGCGCTCCTTGTCGGTTGCCTGGCGGATGGAAAAGGTAGCCCGAATACGGCTACAGAGTTAGTTCGCGTGAAAGCCGCTTACGCGAGGGAGCCGCATGAGGTCTTCATCGTCGATCGCAGCAAGTTTGACCAACGCTTTCTGCCTGTCGATGTGACGCCCCCGGAACGCTTGCCTGCCGGTACGGTGTTGATCGATACACAGCAGAGGTTCCTCTATCTATACCGCCTCGATGGAACGGCGCGGCGCTATGGCATCGCCGTCGGGGCTAGCGGTTACAGTTGGTCGGGCATTGCCAGCGTAGGGCGCAAAGCGGAGTGGCCCGCATGGTATCCGACTGACGACATGCGTAACCAGTCGCCCGACCTGCCGCGCATGGTCAGGCCCGGCACGCACAATCCGCTCGGCGCGCGAGCTCTCTATCTGTACAAGAACGGCGTGGATACGCTTTATCGTATCCACGGCACCTCAGAGCCCTGGACCATAGGAACTGAAGCGTCCTCAGGGTGCATTCGCATGCTCAACGAGGATGTGATCGAACTCTACAGTCTGGTGCCGCGGGGAGCAAAGGTCATCGTGAAGTGAGGCGAATTGAACAGGCGCAGGCAAACGCTTGCTGTCGGATGCCGCTGGACCATACCCACGCCGGCGGCACAGGTGACGGCAGATTTCTGCTTCTATCGATATTGCGTCATAGAGGGAGAATTTAAGACATAGGCGTCGCTGCTCGTATCGATAGCACTCGCGAATAAGGTTTTGGATACCTTAACCGTCATCTCTGTCCGTCATAATCGACGTTTAGGTATTCTTTTTTACACCTTTTGCGTGTACTGAAATAAAAAAAATCAATGGACGCGCCTATATATCAGTTCACGTCAGTGACGGCATGCCGTTCGTCTTCCCGTTCGCCGTCGGCATCAGTCAGGGCGCGAACGTCCGAAGGACAAATCCAGGCTGATGGGTTGGCAATTGAACGCACCGAGTGAAAGGACCTATGATGAGGCACTCTCTATTCATGCTGGTTTCCGCCGCGCTATTGAGTACCGCCGTTGCGGGTCCAGCGGCAGCGCAGACCGCCGCTGAAACAAACCAGGCCCTTGACGCGCTGTTCGGCAGTCACACAACCTATCAGCAGTTCTTCGACAAGCTGCAGAAGGCTGTCAGTGCCGGTGACAAGCAGACCGTCGCGTCGATGATCGATTATCCCTTCCGCGCCCGGATCGGCGGCAAGGCGATCAAGATAAACGACGCCGCGCATTTCGTGACGGATTACGACAAGATCGTTACCGCCAAGGTCAAACAGACCGTCCTCAAGCAGACCTATCCGACGCTGTTCGCCAATTGGCAAGGCGTCTCAATCGGTGATGGCGAGGTCTGGTTCTCCGGCGTCGGAGACGGCAACACCATCAAGATCACCGCGATCAACGACTGACACCTGGCGGAAGAAATTCCATTTTCGATGATACCGACGCAACCGATCGTTGACCACTCCGGAGGGTTCACATGCTACGTTACCTGTTCATTGCTTTGCTCGCGCTCGGCTCATCGTGGATGATCTCTGATGCCCGCGCACAATCGACCGTCGAATGCCAATCGAGGCACTATCAGTATGGCGAATGCTGGGCGGGCCCGCTGAGCAAGCCGCAACTCATTCATCAGACTTCCGGAAGTCCTTGTATTTTGAACCGGACCTGGGGCTACAATCCACGCAGCAAATATATTTGGGTCGCGCAAGGCTGCTCCGGAATTTTCGCCGATGTCGGCGGCTACCACCATGGACGTGGCGACAGCTTTGATCCCAATGCCCGCATGTATGACCATCGCGGTCATGACGTCGGCGCGGTGGTTGGCGGAGCTATTCTCGGCGCTCTGATCGAGGGGATGGCGGACGATCATCACAATCGACGGCACACGACGAGTAACTACCGCTCCGATAGCAGCTACAATGGTTGTCATGGCATCGGATGCAAAGTCGACAATCCGGACA
>NZ_RZPH01000358.1:0-5365 GCF_004022825.1 Mesorhizobium sp. M7A.F.Ca.CA.004.04.2.1 | reverse complement strand
ATTCCGGACAGATCATCGCCGATCCCGCCCATGCGGCGCCGACGATATTGCAGCGGTTGTCGAGGTCGCACGGCGGCATGGGCTTTATCTTCACGTCGACGCCGCATGGGCGGGATCGGCGATGATCTGTCCGGAATATCGGCATTTCTGGACAGGCGTCGAAGGCGCCGATTCAATCGTTTTCAATCCGCACAAATGGCTGGGCGCCCAGTTCGACTGCTCTATCCAGTTCCTGCGCGATCCCGAAAGCCATGTGAGGACGCTGGCCATCAAGCCGGATTATCTGAAGACACACGGCCACGACGGCATCATCAACTATTCCGAATGGTCGGTGCCGCTCGGCAGGCGATTTCGCGCGCTGAAATTGTGGTTCCTGCTGCGCGCCCATGGCCTGGAAAATCTGCGCACGATGATCCGCAATCATGTCGGGTGGAGCGAAGCGCTGGCGGCGCGGCTGGCAAGGGAGTTGGATTTCGAGATCGTCAGCGAACCGATGCTGTCGTTGTTCTCGTTCCGACACAAGATCGCAACCGACGCGGACGAGCACAATCTGCGCCTGGTCAATGCGATCAACGACGATGGCCGCATCTACCTGACGCAGACGAAGGTCGATGGCAGGATCGCAATCCGGTTCCAGGTCGGACAGTTCGAGGCGACCGCCGCCGATGTTGATACGGCCTTCACCGTCATCACGGAAATCGCGCGCGCAATGGATTGATCGGGCACAATCTGGTTTGCGTTCGTATTCACCTTGGCAATCACATGCATTTCATTAGCCGGCTTATGCCTTTTCATCGGTTTCGTTTTCGACTATAGACAAGAAAAACGAAAACGGGAGGTTGCCTATGTATCTGTCGCCGCGCCATGCCGAGATTATCCAGATGGCCAAGGATCATGGCCGCGTGCTGGTCGATGATCTGGCCACCCACTTCAATGTGACGCCGCAGACCATACGCAAGGACCTCAACGATTTGTGCGACCAGCGGCTGCTCTCGCGCATCCATGGCGGCGCGTTGTATCCCTCCGGCATCGAGAACATGGAATATGAGGCGAGACGCAAGATCGCCGCCGACGAGAAGGAGGCGATCGGCCGTGCGGCCGCCAGGCTGATCCCCGACAATGCCTCGCTGTTCATCAACATCGGCACCACGACCGAGTCGGTCAGCAAGGCGTTGCTCGATCACAACGGGCTCATGGTCATCACCAATAACATCAATGTTGCCAATAGGATGCGGATATATCCCTCGATCGAGGTGGTGATCGCCGGCGGGGTTGTGCGCGGTTCCGATGGCGGTGTGGTCGGCGAAGCGGCGGTCGACTTCATCAGGCAGTTCAAGGTCGACTATGCGGTGATCGGTGCATCCGCCATCGACCATGACGGCGCCTTGCTCGATTTCGATTTTCGCGAGGTCAAGGTGGCGCAGGCGATCATCGCCAATGCAAGGCATGTCATCCTGGTTTCCGACCAGACCAAATTCGAGCGAACCGCACCGGTGCGCATCGGCCATCTGTCGCAGGTCAACACCTTCATCACCGATCGTTGCGACATCCCGTCAGTGCGCAAGATCTGCCAGGAGGCCGAGGTTCAGTTGATCGAGACGTCGCTCGCCTAGGCGGTTTCTGCCCGATATCACGCGCTCGTGATATTTCGTTTGACATTCGTTATCATTTCGAAATAATTCCGACACGGTTTCGTAAAAGCCCAAAAATGGTGCAATGCGAAATCGTTGGAGGAATTGTGGACGCATCTCCGATCCGTGACATTTTCGTCATAGGTGGCGGCATCAATGGCTGCGGCATTGCCCGTGATGCCGTCGGTCGTGGCTTTTCCGTGTTTCTCGCCGAGATGAACGACCTAGCCAGCGGAACCTCCTCGGGTTCGACCAAATTGATCCATGGCGGCCTGCGCTACCTCGAATTCTACGAATTCCGCCTGGTGCGAGAGGCGCTGATGGAGCGCGAGGTTTTGTGGAAGAACGCGCCGCACATCATCTGGCCGATGCGGTTCGTGCTGCCCTATGCCAAAGGCCTGCGTCCGGCCTGGCTGATCAGGCTCGGTCTCTTCCTCTACGATCACATTGGCGGGCGCAAATTGCTGCCCGCGACCCGGACGCTGGACATGGCCAGGGATCCGGCCGGCAAGCCTTTGAAGCCGCTGTTCAAGAAGGCCTTCGAATATTCGGATGGCTGGGTCAATGATGCGCGACTGGTGGCGCTGAACGCGCGTGATGCCGCCGACCGCGGCGCCACGGTCCGCACCCGCACGAAAGTGACCGGCGCGCGCCGCGAAAACGGCCTGTGGGCAATCCAGATCGAGGACCTGCAGACCGGCGAGACCGAGGAGATCAAGGCGCGACTGCTGGTCAATGCCGCCGGCCCCTGGGTCGATCATGTGCTGTCCGGCGTCGTCGGGCTCAACGATGTGCACAATGTCCGCCTCGTGCAGGGCAGCCACATTGTCATCGCCAGGAAGTTCGACGATCCACGCGCCTATTTCTTCCAGAACAAGGATGGCCGCATCATCTTCGCCATTCCCTATGAGGAAGAGTTCACACTGATCGGCACCACCGACCAGGATTATCCCGGCGATCCGCATGACGTGAAGATCAGCGACACCGAGATCGATTACCTCTGCGCCGCGGCAAGCGAATATTTCGCCCAACCCGTCAAGCGCTCGGACATCGTCTGGACCTATTCGGCCGTCCGTCCGCTCTATGATGACGGAGCCTCCAAGGCGCAGGAAGCGACGCGGGACTATGTGCTCAAGGCCGATGGCGGCGACGGCGCCGCCCCAATTGTCAATGCTTTTGGCGGCAAGATCACCACCTATCGCCGGCTGTCGGAATCGATGCTGGAAAAGATCGAGAGTTTTCTCGGCAAACGCGGCAAGCCGTGGACGGCAAACGCGCCGCTGCCGGGCGGCGATTTCCCGGCCACCGGTTTCGATGCCGAAGTGGCGAAATTGAAAACCGCTTATCCATTCCTCGACGCGCGCCTGGCTCGCCGGTTGACCCGGCTCTATGGAACCCGCGCGAGGATGCTGCTGGGGCTGGCCAAATCGAACGTCGATCTCGGCCGCAACTTCGGCGCCGATCTCTACGAGGCCGAGGTGCGCTATCTCGTTCAAAACGAATGGGCCGTCACATCAGAAGATGTATTGTGGCGCCGGACCAAGCGCGGTCTGCATCTCAGCCGCGAGCAGGTGGCGGCGCTCGATGAGTTCATGCGCGGCATAAGCCGGCGCCATGTCGCGGCTGCCGAATGAAGAGGGGTTTGAGCTGATGCGGAAGGCCTGGGAGGAGGCGTCATGCTGGAACTGAGAAACGTCACCAAGGCGGTCGGCGCGGTCGAGCATATAAGCGACGTGTCGCTGACGCTCCAGCACGGCTCGCTCAACGTCCTGCTCGGACCTACGCTTTCCGGCAAGACAAGCCTGATGCGGCTGATGGCCGGCCTGGACGTGCCGACCTCCGGTTCGATCTGGTTCGACGGCCAGAATGTCACCGGTGTGCCGGTGCA
This sequence comes from Mesorhizobium sp. M7A.F.Ca.CA.004.04.2.1, assembly GCF_004022825.1. NCBI lineage: Bacteria > Pseudomonadati > Pseudomonadota > Alphaproteobacteria > Hyphomicrobiales > Phyllobacteriaceae > Mesorhizobium > Mesorhizobium sp. M7A.F.Ca.CA.004.04.2.1. Next base: position 1,846 of record NZ_RZPH01000358.1, on the reverse strand, counting down.
GAAGCGCAAGATCGCCATGGTCTACCAACAGTTCATCAACTATCCGGCGATGACCGTTTATGAGAACATTGCTTCGCCGCTGCGGGTGGCCGGCATCGAGCAGGCCAGGATCGACAGCCAGGTGCGTGAAGCCGCGGCTCTTCTCAAGCTGACGCCCTATCTCGACCGCACGCCGCTCAGCCTGTCCGGTGGCCAGCAGCAGCGCACCGCGCTGGCGCGCGCCATCGTCAAGAACGCAAGCCTGGTCCTGCTCGACGAACCGCTCGCCAATCTCGACTACAAATTGCGCGAGGAACTGCGCGCCGAATTGCCCAGGATATTCGCCGCCGCCGGCACCATCTTCGTCTACGCCACGACCGAGCCGCACGAGGCGCTGCTGCTCGGCGGCAACACGGCGACGCTTTCGCAAGGCAAGATCACCCAGTTCGGACCGACCATCGAGGTGTTCCGCAAGCCGGTAGATCTGGTGACAGCCAGGACATTTTCCGATCCACCGCTCAATACTATAGTGCTTGCCAAGAAGGGCCGGGATTTCCTGCTCGAGGGCGGCGTGAACCTGCCGGTGCCGGCCGAGCTCTCCGGCATTGCCGATGCCATGTACACGATCGGTTTTCAGCCGCACCACCTGTCGCTCGAGCGGCCCAATGCGGCGGCCGTACCGGTGCGCGCCAAGGTGACGATCACCGAGATCACCGGATCGGAGAGCTTCATCCATCTCGATTTCGCCGATGCGCGCTGGGTCATGCTGACCCATGGTATCAGGCATTTCGAGCCGGACGAGGTGGTCGAGGTGTTCATCGATCCGCGCCACATCATGGTTTTCGACGAGCACGGCAGCGCCGTGACTGCGCCGAAGCTGGCGGCTTGAGGGCAAGAGATGGCACGCATCGACGTCAACCATGTCAGGCATTCCTACCTGCCGAACCCGCAGAAGGATGCCGATTTCGCGCTGCGGGAAGTGCATCATGTCTTCGAGGACGGCGGCGCCTATGCGCTGCTCGGGCCCTCCGGTTGCGGCAAGACCACGCTGCTCAACATCATTTCGGGATTGTTGCACCCCTCGCACGGCCAGTTGCTGTTCAACGGCAAGGACGTGACCAATTTGTCGACGCAGGAGCGCAACATCGCGCAGGTGTTCCAGTTCCCGGTCATTTACGACACCATGACCGTCTACGACAATCTGGCCTTCCCGCTGCGCAACCGCGGTGTGCCGGAAGCCGATGTCGACCGCAAGGTTCGCGAGACGCTGGAGATGATCGATCTGGCGTCGTGGGCGAAGAAGAAGGCGAGGGGCCTGACCGCCGACCAGAAGCAGAAGATCTCGCTCGGCCGCGGGCTGGTGCGCTCCGACGTCAACGCCATCCTGTTCGACGAGCCGCTGACCGTCATCGATCCGCACATGAAGTGGGTGCTGCGCTCGCAGCTGAAGCAGTTGCACCGCCGCTTTGGCTACACCATGGTCTATGTGACCCACGACCAGACCGAGGCGCTGACCTTCGCCGAGCAGGTCGTGGTCATGTATGATGGCGGCATCGTGCAGATCGGCACACCGGCCGAATTGTTCGAACGCCCGCGCCATACCTTCGTCGGTTATTTCATAGGCTCGCCAGGCATGAACGTCATGCCGGTGGCGATCGACGGCAAGACGGCGACGCTCGGCTCGCAGCGCATCGAACTGCCGGGCGCACCCAAGGCAGCCAGCGGCGCCGTCGAGCTCGGCATCCGTCCCGAATATGTCCGGCTCGGCCGCGAAGGCATGACCGTGCAGGTCAGCAAGGTCGAGGATCTCGGTCGCCACAAGGTGGTGCGCGCCAAGCTCGAAGGCCGCGATATCTCTGCCGTGATC
>NZ_RZPH01000357.1:0-5367 GCF_004022825.1 Mesorhizobium sp. M7A.F.Ca.CA.004.04.2.1 | reverse complement strand
CGCAAGGCACTCGACGCCGCCGAGGCCGCGGGCCTTGCCGAACCGCTGACCAAGGGCTCGGTCGTCGCCTCCGACGCCTTCTTCCCCTTCGCCGATGGCTTGCTGTCGGCAATCGCCGCCGGCGCCACCGCCGTCATCCAGCCGGGCGGTTCGATGAACGACAAGGACGTCATTGCCGCTGCCGACGAGCACGGCATCGCCATGGTGTTTACGGGGATCAGGCATTTCCGGCATTGAGCGCCCTTACCCTCCCGCTTGTGGGGAGGGTCGGCGAACGATCTTTGCGGAGCAAAGTTCGTGAGACGGGGTGGGGACAGCGCCGCACCCCCACCCCGCTCCGCTTCGCGGATCGACCCTCCCCACAAGGGGGAGGGTAAACTCACTCCACCGGCCGGTCCGCCGGATAGGGCGTCTTGACCAGGATCGCCATGCCGATGCCCAGGAACAGCACGATCACCGCCATGCCGAGCCGCGCTGAGCCGCTGGCCAGGGTGACGGACGCGACCATGAACGGCGCCAGGAAACTGGTCGCCCGCCCGGCCAGTGCATAAATGCCGAAATAGCGGCCGGATTCTGCCGCCGTGACGCTGCGCGCCATGTAGGATCGCGACGACGCCTGCACCGGCCCGAAAGCCACACCGATCAACAGGCCGAAGAAGATGTAGGCTTTTTCCGCTGCCGTGCCGAACAGGCCGCCCCTGTCCGGCCCAGGCATCATCCAGAGGCCGAACAACGTGTAGCCCGGCCCGGTCGAGACGATGCCGATCGTGGCGATGCTGAGCAGGACCAGCGAGATCATGACGATGGTTTTTGAGCCAAGCGCCGTATCGAGACGGGCTGCAACCAGGCAGCCGAAGATGGCGACGACGTTGAGAATGATGCCGAAAATACCGATCTCGGTGATCGACCAGTGGAACATCGCAGCGGCGAAGGTGCCACCCAACGCCAGCAGCGCGTTGACGCCGTCCTGATAGATCATGCGGGCTACCAGGAAGCGGAAGATGCCGCTGCGCTTGCGCACCTCACCCAGTGTCACTTTCAGCTCCGCCAACCCCTCTCGGACAGCCGGACCGATCGGCAGGCCCTTGATGGCGTCGGGGGTGAAAAAGAACATCGGCAGGATGAACAGGAAGTACCAGCCGGCTGACAAAGGCCCGGTTGCGCGCGCGTCCTCGCCGAGCTTCGGGTCGAGCCCGAAGAGCGGGTCGATGCCGATGATCGTCTTGCCGGTCTCAGGCGAACCGGCCAGGCAGGCGACGACGAAGATCAGCACGATCATGCCGCCGAGATAGCCAAGCCCCCAGGCCATGTTGGAAATCCGGCCGATCTCGCTCTTCGGCACCAGGCGCGGCATCATCGAATCGTTGAACACGGTCGAAAACTCCGCCGCCACCGACGCCAGCGAAAAGAACAGCACGACCAGGAAAAGGTTCGAACCGGGGCCGCGAACCAAAGCATGCAAAGGCAGGTGACCTTGACCGCGGCAAAGAATGCGATCCACGGCTTGCGCGGTCCGGTCTGGTCGGCGATCGAGCCGAGTATCGGCGACAGCACTGCAATGACAAGGCCGGCCGCAGCAATGCCGTAGCCCCAGGCCGCCTGCCCGGTTTCCGGATCGCTCGCCATCCGCGACACGAAATAAGGCCCGAAGATGAAGGTGGTGACGACGGTGAAGAACGGCTGCGCCGCCCAGTCGAACAACATCCATCCCCAGATGCCGCGCCCGGACGCACGCTGCACTGTTTCTACCGTCATGATGATCCCCCGGCACCGGTTCCGTGTCGGGCGCCATGTCTGCATGTTTCATGCGCTCATGCAATGAACCAAGCTTGGTGTGCCGTCCCTTGCCCCTGCCGCGCGTTCACTGTTCGAAAGCCAAGCAATTGGCTTTCGTCCGCGACGCGGACCAAGCCCTTATTTTTTCTCGTGAGGGAAGTCGGACCGAAGGTCTGGCGCCGCCCTCCACCCCCTGCTTCGCGGCGATTGCCGCCGGCGCGAATTTCTTGATTATTAAGTTGACTCTTTTTGTCCGGTTTGACTAATTGCGCTCGCGCAGGGCCGGAAAGTCGCCGGTCGAACGGCTCGATATGGTCTGACAGGGAATAAGAGATGACGATTGGTCGACAGGCATTGCCGCGCACTCAGGTAAGGCGATTGATTGCGAGCAGTGCCTTGATAGCGGCATCTTTTGGAGCGGTGGGGGCCGGCCGGGCCCAGGAGGTTTCGCCGGACGATGCAACTCAACTGGAAACCATCGTCGTCACCGGCAAGTCGGACCGCCTTGTCGGGCCCGATCAAACGATCGTCGCCGAGGATACGGCGACCGCCACCAAGACCGATACGCCGATCGTCGACGTTCCCGCCTCGGTTTCAGTGGTAACCCAGAAGGAACTGGAGGCGCGCCATGTCGAAAGCCTGCAGCAGGCCGTGGCCTACACATCCAGCGTCCTCACCGACGAGTTCGGCAACGATGACCGATACGACTATATTCGCATCCGCGGTTTCGACCAGACATCGCTCGGTACCTATCGCGATGGTCTCACGGCGCGCATCCCCGCCTGGTTCACGGCCAGCCGTCTCGAGCCTTACGGACTTCAGCGCGTGGAGGTCCTGAAGGGATCGACATCGACGCTTTTTGGTCTCAACGGCCCTGGCGGGCTGGTCAATGCCATCACCAAGCGGCCGCTGGACCAGAAGCAGGGGGAGATTTACACGTCCTATGGCGACGGTACCAAGGAGGTTGGCGTTGATTTTGGCGGGCCAATCGACCCCGATGGCGTGTGGACCTATCGGCTCACAGGGCTGGCCAAGGATGGCGATCAAGGATGGGATTATTCCAACGACGATCGGCTTTACATCGCGCCCGCGTTGACCATCAAGCCCGAGGAAGGAACGTCGCTCACCATCCTGACTGACTATTACAAGCGAGATGGCACAGGCGCACGCGGCACCCCGGCTGGCGGCAATATCGACATCGGCACATTCCTGGGCGAGCCGGATTTCAACCGCTTCAACACGGAGCAGGTCGATATCGGCTACCAGTTCGAGCACGAGTTCAACGAGAACCTCACCTTGCGCTCCAATGCCCGCTACACGCATTTGAGCCTCGACTACGCCGAGGTCTACGGCGCGTCGCTTGACCCCACGGCGGACCGCACGGCATTTTCCGTCGATGGCCTGTCCAACCGCTATGCCTTCGACAATCAGTTGCAATACGATACGGGCTGGGGCGGGATCGACAGCAAGACGCTTGTCGGCGTCGACTACGCCAACGACAACACCCGTGAAAACATTCTCTTCGGCACCGCCGGTCCCATCGACATCGACAATCCGGCCTATTGCGGTCTGTCCTGCATCAATCTCGGCCCCTACGTGAACTGGCGGGTCAAGCAACAGGCAGTCGGTGTCTATGCCCAGGAGCAATTGACGTTTGACGACCGCTGGATCGTCACCCTGGGTGGGCGCTGGGACCGCGTGCATACGACGGCGGACTATCTCGACTCGGGAACGCAGGACGACGACACGGCATCCGCCTTCACCAAGCGCGCCGGCCTGACCTACAAATTCACTCCGAACCTCGCGGTCTACGCCAACTATTCGGAAAGCTTCCAGCCGCTCGTGGCGCCAAGCGGCAACGGATATGCGGTCTCGGGTTCGCTGAAGCCTCAAGAGGGCAGGCAGTATGAGGCAGGTATCAAGTACAAGCCCGACGGCTTCGACGGCCTGTTCACGGCCGCGGTCTTCGACCTTACCCAAACCAATGTTCCCACCTATGTCACGCCTGTTGTCCAGCAGCAGATCGGCAAGGTTGGCGTCCGCGGCATCGAACTCGAGGGCAAGGCCGCCATTGCGGAAAACCTGAACCTGACGCTTGCCTATTCCTACTGGGATGCCGAGATCCTGGAAGACGGTATTGGAGGAAATGCCGGCAATCGGCCGCAGCGTGTCCCTCGCCACCTGGCTTCGGCCTGGGTTGATTATACGCTACCCGAGGAGGGACGGCGTGGCGACCTGACCATCGGCGGAGGCGTGCGCTATATCGGACAAACCTACGGGGATGACGCGAACACGACTTCGATTGGCGGCTACGCACTGGTGGATGCGGCGATCAGCTACAAGATGACCAAGGACGTGACGTTGGCCCTGAACGCAACGAACCTGTTCGACCGGAAGTATTTGACAACCAGCTATTACGGAACCGAATTTTACGGCGACCGGCTGAAGATCGTCGGCACGCTCAAACATTCCTGGTGAGCTTTTTGAACGCCGGTTTCGAAGCGGATGGCATTCGAAAAGAGCCACACGCATCCGGTAATGCGTGTGGTGATCGTCGGCGGTTCACATCCCCGTCAGATCGCTCATCAGCCCCGACGCCACCGACAGCCGCGACACGGTGATGTCGCCGCCCTCGGTCAGCGCCTGCAGCCGCTCGCGGATGCGCGCCACCCGCTCGCCGCCGGCGTCCAGCCAGGCAACCACCGGATCGGCCGTCTTGGCGTGGCCGGTGAGTGCCGCCACCGCGATGCCGCGCCGTGCCGCGCCGATCGTGTCGGTGGCGCGCGACAGTGCCAGCTGATCATAGTAGTCCGAAGGCGTGATCGAGCGTGCGGCGTCCTCGACACGCGGGATGCGGAAGGCATCGCTGACGGCGAAGAACGCCTTGGCCGCGGCGACGATATCGGCGCCGGCGGTGCGCGCCGTCAGCGCGATGTCGGGGATAAGTTCCGCCACCTCGCTCAGCGCCAGTTGCCCGGCCAGCCCTTCCGGCGCGCCGCTCTTGAACAGCCCGTGCCGCTTCTCCTCGATGCGCTCGCGCGAGAAAGCCGGCAGCAGCGCAACGAGCTTCGGTTCCAGCGCCTTGCGTGCTTCCTGCAGCTCGGCGATGCGCTGGCCGAGGGGTGCCGTGCCGGCATCGTTCTTGAGATACCAGCCGCTGGTCACGTAGATCAGCCGGCTGACCATCTGATAGAGATCGAGCTGCACCTGGCCGTCGATCTGGTTGTCGAGCGCGTCGATCTCGCGATAGAGCGCCGGCAAGGCAAAACCGTCGCGCACCATCGCGAAGGTCCGCACCACGTCGGCGGCGGTGCGCCCCGTGGCTTCCTGCAGCCGGTTGACGAAGGACGGGCCGCCGCGATTGACCAGGTCGTTGGCGACGACCCGTGTGATGATCTCGCGGCGCAGCCGGTGGCCATGGATCTCTGTGGCGTATTTCTTCGCCATCCGGTCGGGAAAATAGCCCATCAGGTCGCGGTCGAAATGCGCGTCATCAGGCACGTCGCTGGCGACGATGTCGGAAAACAGCACGATCTTGGCATAGGCGAGCAGCACGCCGAGTTCGGCTCTCGTCAGCGGTTCGCCGCGCGC